>NZ_JBFADP010000060.1:0-50224 GCF_040641415.1 Streptomyces sp. NPDC020875
CGCACGAGGCGCTGCTGACCGCATGGCCCCGGCTGCGGGCGTGGATCGACACCGACCGGGAGCTGCTGCGGCTGCGCCGCCGGCTCGCGGAGGGCCGGGCCCCTCGTCGTATTCGCTGTCAACCGGGGTGACCGGCCGTGACCCGGCCGGTTCACCCCGTCATCGTGCCGTCAGTCAGACGGCGGCGCGCCCGCCGACGAGACGCGGCAGCATCCGGAACCCGATACCACCGGCGATCATGGTCGCCGCCCCGACGAGCAGGAACGTGACCTCCATCGCACCGGTCTCGGCCAGCTCTTCCTTGGCCTCGCCCTGCTGGACGGGCTGGGACCCGGCGTTGTTGGTGTCGGTCTGGTTCCCACCACCGGTCGAGCCACCGTTCGACCCACCGGTGGAGTTCCCGCCACCCTGGGTGCCGTTACCGCCGTTGCCGCCGGTGCTCTGACCGCCGTGGCTGTTGCCGCCGCCGGTGTCGTTACCGCCGTCGTCACCGCCGCCGGGGGTGCCGTTGCCGCCACCCGGAGTGCCGTTGCCGCCGCCGGGGGTGCCGTTGCCGCCACCCGGGGTCCCGTTGCCGCCGCCGGGGGTGCCGTTGCCACCACCCGGAGCGCCTTCACCGCCACCCGGGGTCCCGTTACCACCGCCGGGAGCGCCTTCACCACCGCCGGGGGTGCCGTTGCCACCACCCGGAGCGCCTTCACCGCCACCCGGAGTGCCATTACCACCACCCGGAGCGCCTTCACCGCCACCCGGAGTGCCATTACCACCACCCGGAGCGCCTTCACCACCGCCCGGAGTGCCATTACCACCACCGGGAGCGCCTTCACCACCGCCGGGGGTGCCATTACCACCACCGGCGTCATTGCCGCCGTCGACGCCACCGGCGCCGGTGGCGCCGCCATTGGTCTCGCCGTCGCTCTGAATGCCCAGGCTGACGTCGGCGGACGTCTCACCGGTGAACGCGGAGGCCGCTCCGGCCACCGTCAGCGACGCGCCTGCAGCGATCACCGCGCCGGCGGCGATACGTGCCACGCGGATTCGCGTCTTCTTCGTCATCTACCTGCTACCCCCAGTAGCTATTCGTCAATGGAGCCGGGTCTCCGGGGCGGCTACTCAGAGGAGAACCACTGTCCTCACCCCGCTCGCCCACGCCCTGAAAACACGCATGCCGCGCGCCAGCCTGTCCAGTATCCGAGGAGGCGTCAAGCCGGTTCCGCGAACGATGCCCGATATAGGGGTGGTTGCCGCACCAGAGGCGACTCAACTGTGACCCGATAGGCTGAACTCCCCCCACAGGGAACCGGCTTTACCGTCTTGTCGACAAAGAAGCCGGAGTGATCGTCCCCACCGCTCACCCCGTTTTCGGACACTCAATCGACACGCGGGCCATTTCGAATGAGGTGATCCAACTCCTCTTCGATATCGCCCCGACTTCCATGATCGACATAGATAGCGCATTCGTCGATGCGCATTCCGCCCCCTCCGGCGAAGAGTTCGCGGTGAAGAAATCCACCCCGTTCGATATCCGAATCGCCGCCTCCGCCACCGCCACCGCTCCCGGGAACGCCGAGAGCGCCGACCCCGGGGGGCCGGCGCTCTCGCCGTAGGAACGGGGTCCTGGCCCGGAGGTTACTTCTCCTGGGCCTGGTCCTGGCGCTTGCGCCAGCGGATGCCCGCCTCCAGGAAGCCGTCGATCTCGCCGTCGAGGACGGACTGGGGGTTGCCGACCTCGAACTCCGTACGGAGGTCCTTCACCATCTGGTACGGGTGGAGGACGTAGGAACGCATCTGGTTGCCCCAGGAGTTGCCGCCGTCGCCCTTGAGGGCGTCCATCTTGGCCTGCTCCTCCTGGCGGCGGCGTTCGAGGAGCTTGGCCTGGAGGACGTTCATGGCGCTCGCCTTGTTCTGGATCTGGGAGCGCTCGTTCTGGCAGGAGACCACGATGCCGGTGGGGATATGGGTGATCCGGACCGCCGAGTCCGTCGTGTTGACGCCCTGGCCGCCGGGGCCGGAGGCGCGGTAGACGTCGATCCGGAGTTCGGACTCGTCGATCTCCACATGGTCGGACTGCTCGACCACCGGCAGCACCTCGACACCGGCGAAGGACGTCTGGCGGCGGCCCTGGTTGTCGAAGGGGGAGATACGGACCAGCCGGTGGGTGCCCTGCTCGACGGAGAGGGTGCCGTAGGCGTAGGGGGCCTTCACCACGAAGGTGGTGGACTTGATCCCGGCCTCCTCCGCGTAGGAGGTCTCGTAGACCTCGGTGGAGTAGCCGTGGCGCTCGGCCCAGCGCATGTACATCCGCTGGAGCCGCTCGGCGAAGTCGGAGGCGTCGACGCCGCCCGCCTCGGCGCGGATGTTGACGAGGGCCTCGCGCTCGTCGTACTCGCCGGAGAGGAGGGTACGTACCTCCATCTCGTCGACCGCGCGGCGGACGTCCGCCAGCTCGGTCTCGGCCTCGGCGAGGGTGTCGGCGTCGTCCTCGGCCTCGGCCAGTTCGAAGAGGACCCCGAGGTCGTCGATCCGGCCGCGGAGGTGCTCGGCCTTGCGCAGCTCGGCCTGGAGGTGGGAGAGCCGGCTGGTGATCTTCTGCGCCGCCTCCGGGTCGTCCCAGAGGGACGGGGCGGCCGCCTGCTCCTCGAGCACGGCGATGTCTGCCCTGATCCTGTCGAGGTCCAGAACGGACTCGATCGACCCCATGGTCGCGGAGAGGGACTTCAGCTCTTCGGATACATCGACGACTGCCACGCGTCCAAGCGTAACGGCTGCCCGGCCCGACCCGGCCCGCCAGGTGGTGGCCCCGTGCCCCGCCGGGGCTCCCACCGGGGGGAATGCGGCTGAGGGCCGGTCCCGGCGGGCCGTGCGGAGGGTCCGCCCCGGCGGCTCCGGGCGCGTGCCGCTCCAGGTGCGCGCCGGGGGCGTGCCCGGCGACGGCCTAGCGCTGTCCGGCGGGGGCGGGGGCCTGCGGGAGCGCGTCGGCGTTCGAGGTGGCGAGCCAGCCGCCGACGCCGACGACCACCGCCACCAGCAGCGCGGCGACACCCCGGCGGAGGCGGACCGATCGGCTGGTGCCCTTGTTCCGGGCGGAGCCGGGGCGGCGCTGGCCGGGGCTGCGGGGCGCGCGGGCGGTGCCGTGCGCTCCTCCGGCCAGTTCGTCGGGGGCCGGGACCCGCATGGAGGTGTGGGTGTCGCGGTTGGCGTCCGCCGGGGCGGCGCCGGGGACCAGGGGGACCGCGCCCCGGCGGCGGGGCGCGGGTGCCTCGTCGCCGGTTTCGAGGTCCCTGGTGTACCGCTCCGTCGGTACGGAGTCGTCGTCCTCGGCGGGTCCGTCGACGTCGCGGACGTCCAGCGGCGGGATGCCCGCGAGACCGGGCAGGGTCTCGCGCAGCCGTACGCCCAGTTCGGAGGCGCGCAGCCGGGAGGCGGGCGCCTTGGCCAGGCACTGGACGATCAGCTGCCACAGGTCGTCGGGGATGCCCGGGAGGGGGACGACGGTCTCCGTGACATGGCGGCGCAGTACGGCACCGGGGTGGCCGCCGCCGAACGGGGTGAACCCGGCCAGCAGCTCGTAGAGCACGGTGGCCAGGGCGTAGATGTCGACCGCGGCGCGCGGCGGCAGGCCCTCCACGATCTCCGGCGCCAGATAGTCGGGGGTGCCGATGATCTTCGTGGTCTTGGTGCGGCGGGCGTTGTCGATGAGTTTGGCGACGCCGAAGTCCGTCAGCAGCGCCGGGTGTGAACCGGCGGGACCGAGGGGGCCCTGCATGTCGAGCAGGATGTTCTCGGGCTTCACATCGCGGTGGACGATCCCCGCGCGATGGGCGGCGGCCAGCCCGTCGGCGACGTCGGCGACGATCGCGACGGCCGCCTCGGGCGCGAGCCGCCGTTCCCGGTCGAGGCGGGTCCGCAGATCGGTGCCGCGGACCAGGTCCATGACGAGGGCGAGGTCGTTGCCGTCGACCACGAGGTCATGGACGGCGACGATCCTGGGGTGGTCGAGCCCGAGCAGGGCGGTCCGCTCCTGGACGAAGCGGCCGACCAGTTCCTGGTCGGCGGCGAGGTCCTCGCGCAACAGCTTGATCGCGACGGGCCCGTCGGGGCCCTCCCCGGCCCACACCGTGCCCGCGCTGCCCCGTCCGAGGATCTGATGGGCCGTGTACCGGCTGCCGATATTCCGTGCCAAGACTGCTCCCTCAGCGGCTGGCGTTGCCCTTAACGTACGCGGCCGTCGGGGAGGCATGTGCCCCGGATGGGATCACGACACGTACGCTCCGGGCGAATTCCAGGGATATCGCCGGAATTATCGGAGGGAAGTCCGGCCGTTTTCACCCATTCGGAAGTCGATAAAACGACAGCCTGGTGGCAATCGGAAACCCGGGGACGGCGGAGGGGCGGGGTCGCGTACCGCCGCGATCCCGCCCCTGCCCGCTTCATCGGTTCATCGGGTTCACCGGTGTCAGGGCTGGTTGCCCGTGCCGTTCCCCGTACCGCCGTTGCCGCCGCCGTCGCCGGAGCCGGAATCGGAACCGCCCAGGTCGGAGATCCAGCCGGTCACGGTCGAGATGCCGTCGCCGATGGCGTCCCAGTAGCCCTTGCCTTCGGCGACCCAGCCCTGGAGCGGGGTCAGCTCCCAGATCAGCCAGCCCGCGACGACCAGCATCACCACGGAGAACAGACAGCCCTTGAGACAGCCCAGACCCGGGATTCGCATCGGGTTGGCGCTGCGCTGGCGCGGCTGCCGGGGCTCGCGCTCACGGCGCGGCGCGGGCTGCTGCGGCTGCTGGGGTTGCTGCGGCTGCTGGGGCGGGGTGTACGGCTGGACCTGCTGGGGCGGGGGCGCGTACTGCTGGCGCTGCGGCGGCTGCGGACGCTGCTGCTGGTACGGCTGCGGCGCGTACTGCTGCTGCTGGTGGTGTCCCGGCGGCGGACCCTGCGGGGGTCCCTGATGCGGCGGGCCCTGCGGGGGCTGCTGCGGTCGGCGCTGGGGCCTGCGGGCCAGCGGGTCCTGGCCGGGGTCCAAGTACTGGACCTGGGTCTGCTCGTTGCGGTCGCGGGCGGCGCGGAGCTGGGACTGCCAGGGGTGCGGGTCCTCGGGACCCGGGCCGCCGGGCTGTCCTTCGGGGCGCGGCGGCACCGGCGGCATGACGGCCGTCGGGTCCGGGGCGCCGGTGTGCGGCAGCACGCTCGTCGGGTCGGCGGCACCGGCCGGGCCCGAGGTGTGCGGCAGCACGCTGGTGGCCGCCGCGGGGTCGTATCCCGCGGGGGCCGCGCCGTGCGGCAGGACCTGCGTGGGGTCGGCGGCGCCGGGGGTCTCTGGGACGGGGGCGGGCGCCGGGTCGGGCGCCAGCAGCGCGCCGACTCCGAGGGCCGCGTCGACCTGGGCGGACGAGGAATGCACCCCGATACCGGCGGCGACGACCCGGAGTCCGCGCGCCAGGTTCTGGGCGCTGGGCCGCTCGCCGGGCTCCTTGCGCAGGCACCGCTCGATGACGGTCCACAGCGGCTCCGGAACCGTGGTGGGCCGCCGGGGCTCCTCGCTCAGATGGCGGTGCAGGACCTCCAGCGCCGTACCCCCGGCGAACGGCGGGCGGCCGGTCACCAGCTCGTAGAGCAGGATGCCGGCGCCGTAGATGTCGACGGCGGAGGTCTGCGGACGGCCCTCGGCCGACTCGGGGGCCACATAGGCCGGGGTGCCGACGAACTCGTGGGTCCGGGTCAGGCCGGGCGAGTCCGCGAGCCGGGCGATCCCGAAGTCGGTCAGCATCGGGTGGAGCTGACCGTCGGGGTCGGTCCGCAGCAGGACGTTCGCGGGCTTGAGGTCGCGGTGGACCACGCCGTCGGCATGGCTGGAGGCCAGCGCGTCGGCGATCTGGGCGGTCAGCAGGGCCGCGGCGACCGGGGTGAACGGGCCGCTGTCGCGCAGCTGGCGGTGGAGGTCGGGGCCGTCGACCAGGTCCATGACGAGGGCGAGGAGATCGCCTTCGACGACGAGGTCCCGGGTCCTGACGATATTGGGGTGCGTCAGACGCAGCAGGACGGACCGCTCGCGGAGGAACCGCATCACGACGTCCGCGTCGTTCGCCAGCTCCTCTTTGAGGACCTTGATCGCCACGGTCTCGCCGGGCTGACCGGGCACGGCGGCCTCGGCCCCGGCGGTCTCCCGCTGCCGGGCACGCCAGACGGTGCCCGTGGCTCCGCGCCCGAGCGGCTGCTCCAGGAGGTACTTGCTGCCTACAGGCCGCACGTCTTGCGCTCCCTGCTGATCGTGGTCCGGACCATCCCCGCCAGGCGCGGGGCGCCGACGGTCGGCGCTCCGCACCACTTTAGTGGGGTCGAACGGTATGACGTTCGGTTGTCCACAGGCCCCCGGGGACGGGTGGGGCGCTCGGCCCCGGTCCCGGCGGTACGGAGAACCGTCGGACGCCGCTGTACGACGGTCGAACGCGCTGTTGAACGCCGCCGGGCGCCGTTGAACATCGTCGGTCGTCGTCGTACACCGGTCGTACACCGTTCGAACAGGAGACGCCGCTGATTCCCCGGTGGTTGCCAGGTGCCTCGCGAAGCGGCGCATGTCACGGTGCGCGGGGCGGCTCTTGTCACGCGGTTCCGCGCGTTGTGCCACCGGCGGTGGAGGGGTACCCGGCGCCTCCGCCCTCCGGTGCCGCCCCATGACCCGGGCTACGCCCCGCGGCCTGATGTCGTTCGCGGTCCGCGGACCGGACGTGGCTGGTCGCGCGGTTCCCCGCGGCCCGGAACGCTCTCCGGCTTCCCGGCCCTGAGGAGGCGCGCGCGAGAAGGGGGAGGAGGGGTTCGGCGTCGGGAATCGGGGCTTTGGGGCGCACTTTTCCGGCCGGAGCGGACCAATCATGATCACTTCTTGGCGATACCCGGGCGTGTTGTCAGTGGCAGGTGCGAGGATTCCCCCAGCACGCCTTCGCGGGCGGGGGATCCCCGGGGCGTGCCGACCTGCCGGGTGGGGGCGACGAGGCGGTTTCCCTGCCGGTTACTTGTGCCAGAAGGGATTGCTGACGGCGATGCAGATCCGGCTGACCGTTCTCGCGCCGCGCGGCGGACAGGCCGCGGCGGGGCCCGTGGCGGGACCGCGTGCGTGCGATGTGCTGGTCACCGCGCCCGCGGGGACGGCGCTGGCCGCGGTGGCCTCGGGTCTGGCGGCGGCCGTGGCAGGTCCGGACGCGTCCGGGCCCGCCGTGCTGTTCGCGGGCGGGGAGCGGCTGGACGCCCAGCGGCGGACCCTCGGCGAGCCGCCCCTGGTGGACGGCGCGGTCCTCTCCCTCCACTTCCCCGGCGACCACGGCCCCTCGGGTACGGACTCGACGCCCCAGCTCCATGTGGTCGCGGGTCCCGACGCGGGCGGGGTGCATCTCCTGCACGGCGGCCGGGTCGGCATAGGGCGTTCCGCGGACGCGGACGTCCCGCTCGACGATCCCGACGTCTCCCGGGTCCACTGCGAGGTGGTCGTCGCGGACGACGGCCGGGTGACCGTCGCGGACCTCGGCTCCACCAACGGGACGGCGCTCGACGGCCGGCCCGTCGGCTCCCGGCCCGTGCCCCTGGCGCCGGGGGCGCTGCTGCGGCTCGGCGAGTCGACGCTCCGGCTCGCCTCCGGCGGGCATACGGAGCCGCTGCCGACCACCCCGGACGGCGAGGGGCACCTCAGGCTCCCGGCCCGCGCCCAGGAACGGCCCGGCGAGCCGGACACCGCCGACGCAGGCGCCGATGCCGATACCGCCGGGGGCACGGGCGCCCCGGGCACCCCGCACAGCCCGTACGACACGAACACCTCAACCGCCCCGCCCGCTTCGTACGGCTCGAACGCCTCCGGTGCGCCCTACGCTCCGGGGCCCTACCCGCTGGGCGCCCCCGCGCCGGAGACGCACGGGACGCCCGGGACGTCCGGGACATCAGGGACGTCCGGGACGTCCGGGGTGTTCGGCACCAACCCCGCCGACGCCACCCACGCGGCCAACCCCGGGTACCCCCGGGCCGGGGAGCCCGGCGCCGACGAGCCCCGGGGCGGAGCGCGCCGTAAGGGCGGCATAGGCGCCTGGGCCGCCCGGCGCTTCAAGGGGGACCGCGAGCCGGACGCCGCCGGGTCGTTCCCGGAGCCGCCGGACAGCGGCGCCGCGCCCGTACCGCCCGCCCCGCCGACGGCGGAGACCTGGCCGGATCCGGCGGCCGTACTGCTGACCGCCGTGGGTCCGGGACCCCGGCTCTGGGAGCGCGGCCCGGACCATCCCGAGTCCCTGGTGCTCCGGCTGGGCACCGCCGACCGGGACGGTCTGGCCGCCGTGCCCGTGACCGTCGGGCTGCGGGAGGCAGGTTCCCTCGGGATAGCCGGTCCCCGGGCCCGGCTGGCGGGGGCCGCCCGCTGGGCCGTCGCCCAGCTCGCCGCCCTGCACTCCCCCGCCGATCTGGAGCTGGTGCTGATCTCCGCCGACCGGAACCGCCCGGTCGAGGAGCGCCGGGCCGAGTGGGCGTGGCTGGGCTGGCTGCCCCAGCTGCGGCCCGCGCACGGCCAGGACTGCCGGCTGCTGCTGGCGTACGACCGCGACCAGGCGATCGCCAGGACCGCCGAGCTGACCCGGCGGCTGGACGCCGGTCCGCTGGGCCCCGGCTGGCCGAGCGCCGACCGGGCGGCCGTCGAGGAGGTCGCCGCCGGGTACGAGGGCCCCAGGACGGTCGTCGTCGTCGACGGCGATCCCGGCTCCGCCGCGCTGCGGGAGACCGCGGCCCGGCTGGCGGGCGCGGGCCGGGCGGCCGGGATCCATCTGATCGTGCTGGCCGAGACGCCCGCCGCGTCCCCGCTCTCCCCGGTCGCCGCGGTGTACGAGACGGCCTGCGCGGCGTCCCTCCCGTTCCGGGAGTGCGGCGCCGTCGGCATGCTCAGCGGCGATGTGGCGACGGCGCTGCGCGTACTGCGGACCGTAGGCGGACTGCCCGCGGGGCAGGGCGCCCCGGCCGTGGTCGACGCGGTGTCGACGGCCTGGGCCGAGCGGTTCGCCCGGGCCCTGGCGCCGCTGCGGGCCGAGGGCGGCACCGCCCCGGAGGGGGCCGGGGGCCGGGCCGTGGCGCTGCCCCGCTCCGCCCGGCTGCTGGACGAGCTGGGCCTGGCCCGGGCCACCCCCGCGTCCCTGATGGCCCGCTGGGCGGAGGCCGGTGATCAGCCCGCGCCAGTGACGGTGCTGGGCGCCGGGCCCCGGGGCCCGCTGGCGGTCGATCTGACGGCCGAGGGCCCGCATCTGCTGATCGAGGGCCCGCCCGGCAGCGGCCGTACGGAGCTGCTCCGCTCGATCGCCGCGTCGCTGTCCGCCGCGGGCCGTCCCGACCGGCTGGGGCTGCTGCTGGTCGACGGCGCGGGCGGCGGCGAGCGCGGCGCCGGACTCGCGGTCTGTACGGAGCTGCCGCATGTCACCGACCATCTGGCCGCGACCGACCCGATACGGATGCGGACCTTCGCCCAGGCCCTGGGCGCGGAGCTGAAGCGCCGGGCCGAGCTGCTGGACGGTACGGACTTCGCCGCCTGGCACGCCCGGGACGACCAGGGTGGCCGGGACGCCAGGGACAGCCGGGACGCCCGGAGCGGCGACACCGCGCGGTCCGGCCCCGGGCGCCCTCCGGTCCGGCCAGGCGTTTCGTACGGCTCCGACGCCACGAGGTCCTACGGCTCCGATGCCGCCGCCGGTCCCGACACCGGCCGCGGTACGGCGTCCGGCCGGGTCGTCGGCCCCCGCTCGCCCGTCGCCGGGGAGCAGGACGGCGGCTACGGCGCCGGAGTCGGATCGCGCCGGGTCTCCGCCGCCGCGCGGGCCGACACCGCGGGCGGCCGGACCCTCCGGCCGGGTCGTCCCGACACCGCGTCCGCCGACCCCCGGATCACCGGCCGGGGCGATCTCGACTCCCCGCCCAGCTCCACCCTGCGGCTCCGCCCCGGCGGCCGGACCAGACCCGCGCCCGTCCCCGGGCCGCTGCCCCGGCTGGTGGTGCTGGTGGACGACTTCGACGCCCTCGTCGCCCCCGCCCTCGGCAGTACGGGCCGCCCGGCGGCCGGGTCCGTCGTCCGCGCTCTGGAGGCCGTCGCCCGGGACGGCGGCAGACTCGGGGTCCATCTGATCGCCGCCTCCGCCCGTCCGGACCGGACGGCGGACACCGACCTGGCGCACGCCGCCCGGCTGCGGGCCGTCCTCGACGCGCCGTCCACCGCCCCCGGGCAGGACGCCCCGCTGCCCGGCCGGGGCGCCCTCGGCCACCCCGACGGCCGGGTCACCCCCTTCCAGGGCGGCCGGGTCACGGGCCGGATCCCGCGTACGGCGACGCTACGCCCCACCGTCGTACCGCTGGAGTGGGAGCGGATGGGCGACCCGCCGACCCGCAGACCGGTCCGGGAGCTGGGGAACGGGCCCACCGATCTGGCGCTGCTGGCGAGCGCGCTGGAGCGGGCGGCGGGCTCGGTGGACGCGACCCCGCTGCCGCCGCTCTCTCCCGTCTCCTGACAGGCGCCGGGCGCGGGAGCCGGACCGTACGGGCACGACGTCCCGGCGCCCGGCTCCGGCCCGGGGCGTACGAGCGCCACACTTCGGCGCCCGGCTCCGGCTCCGGCTCCGGGGCGTACGAGCACCGCGCTCCGGCACGCCCCCCGGGTCACCCGCGCGAGCGCCGTCACGCCCAACTCGCCTTCTCCTCCTGCCCCTTACACCTCTCCGTACGCCCCGAATCCACCGACTCTCCCCACCCCCAACACCTTTGACGGGACATCACGTCACAGAGGGATCACGAAAGCGCCCGCCACGCTCCCGGCGGATTGCGAGCCCTGCGGCCCAGGCATAGACCTGACACGCAACGCTTCAGCGCCGAGGGAGAGAACGGGGCAGAAATGCGTACACCTCTTCGCATGAGCAAGGTCGCGAAGGCAGCGGTGGTCTGGGCCGTCGTCAGCGCTTTCACCGTCGCCGGCTGCGGCGACAAGGGCAATGACGACGACTCCGGCGACGGCGGGAAGACGGGGAAGGACGCGGCGGCAACGATCCGGCTGCCGAAGCTCGACGGGCAGACCGTGCAGGTCGCGGCGGTGTGGACCGGCAAGGAGCAGGAGAACTTCGTCAAGGTCCTGGACGAGTTCGAGAAGCGGACGGGCGCGAAGGTCACCTTCGTCCCCGCCCAGGACCCGATCGTCAACTTCCTCGGCACCAAGATCGCGGGTGGCAGCCCGCCCGATGTGGCGCTGCTGCCGCAGCCGGGCGCGATCCGGCAGGCCGTGGCGCGGAAGTGGGCCAAGCCGGTCGGCCCGGAGGCCAAGGCCCAGCTGACCAAGAACTACGCGGCGGGCTGGCAGCGAATCGGCCAGGTCGACGGCGAGCAGTACGGCGTCTACTACAAGGCCGCCAACAAGTCCCTGGTCTGGTACAACGTGGCGGCGTTCGAGGGCGCGGGCGTCCAGGCACCCGAGACCTGGAAGGAGTTCCTGCAGACCGCGGAGGCCGTCTCGGCGTCCGGTGTCACCCCGGTCTCGGTGGCGGGCGCCGACGGCTGGACCCTCACCGACTGGTTCGAGAACATCTACCTCTCCCAGGCGGGCCCCGAGAAGTACGACCAGCTGGCCCAGCACGACATCCCGTGGACCGACCCCTCGGTCACCGAGGCGCTGACCACCCTCGCCGAACTCTTCGGCAGGCCGGAACTGATCGCGGGCGGCGCGGACGGCGCGCTCCAGACCCCGTTCCCGCAGTCGGTGACCCAGACCTTCACCGGAGGCGCCACCCCCGAGGCCGCGATGGTCTTCGAGGGCGACTTCGTCGGCGTCAACATCGGCGAGACGGAGGCGAAACTCGGCACGGACGCCAAGGTCTTCCCCTTCCCGGCGGTGGGGTCCGAGGCACCGGTGGTGACCGGCGGGGACGCGGCGGTGGCGCTGCGGAACAGCGAGGGCGCCCAGGCACTGCTCGCCTTCCTCGCCTCCCCCGACGCGGCCCGGATCCAGGCCGCCGCGGGCGGCTTCGTCTCGCCCAACAAGGCGCTGGAGCTGTCCGCCTACCCCAACCAGGTCCAGCGGGGCATCGCGAAGGCGCTGATCGACGCGGGTGACGACGTACGTTTCGATATGTCCGACCAGATGCCGCAGGCGTTCGGCGGGACGCCGGGCCGGGGGTTCTGGAAGATCCTCCAGGACTTCCTGAAGAACCCGAAGGACGTGGCGGGCACCCAGGCGAAGCTGGAAGCCGACGCCGCGAAGGCGTACAAGAACTGACGGCCTGGTGTCCTCCGTGACGCAGGCGGGGGGCCCGGCCGGCCGGCCGTCGCCCCCCGCGGCTCCGCGCAAGAGCGCGACCGGCTCCCGTACCGTCCTGGCCGCAGGTTTTCTGCTGCCGGCGCTGGTACTGCTGGGCGCGCTCGTGGTCTACCCCATCGGGTACTCGGTCCACCGTTCCTTCTTCGACCAGTCGGGCTCCGGTTTCGCCGGGTTCGACAACTACCGGGAGATCTTCACCGACGAGGCGATCTTCACCTCGGTGAAGAACAACGCGATCTGGGTGGTGCTCGCCCCGACCGTCGCCACCGCCCTCGGGCTGATCTTCGCCGTACTCACCGAACGGATCCGCTGGGCCACCGCGTTCAAGCTGGTCGTCTTCATGCCGATGGCGATCTCGATGCTGGCCGCGGGCATCATCTTCCGGCTGGTCTACGAGCAGGATCCGGACCGCGGCCTGGCCAACGCGGTCTGGGTCGGGGTCCACGACACCTTCAACGAGTCATCGGCCTTCCCCCGGGCCCGGCCGCTGCCGGTCCATCCGCTGAAGCCGGGCGGCGGGGGGTCGTTCGTCACCGAGACCCCGGTGACGGCGGGCGAACCCGTACTGCTGCCGCTGGTCGGGGTGCCGCCGGGGCGGATGCCGTCGGACGCGCGACCGGCGGCGGCACCGGCCGTCGCGGGCGACGGGCGGATCGGCGGCACGGCCTGGCTGGACTTCACCCGGGGCGGCGGCGGAAAACCCAATGTCACCGACCCGGCGGAGCGGGGGCTGAAGGGCCTCGCGATCGAGGCGGTGAAGGACGGGAAGGTGGTGGCGTCGGCCAGGGCCGGGGCCGACGGCTCGTTCACCCTGCCCGCCGCCGCCGACGGGGCCGTACTGCGGCTGCCCGCCGACAACTTCCGCGAACCGTACGACGGGGTGAGCTGGCTCGGCCCCTCCCTGGTCACCCCGGCGATCATCGGCAGCTATGTCTGGATGTGGGCCGGATTCGCGATGGTGCTGATCGCGGCCGGGCTGGCGAGCGTGCCCCGGGAACTGCTGGAGGCCGCCCGGGTCGACGGCGCGAACGAATGGCAGGTCTTCCGCCGGATCACGGTCCCCCTGCTGGCACCGGTCCTGGTGGTGGTGCTGATCACCCTGACGATCAACGTACTGAAGATCTTCGACCTGGTGTACATCATCGCGCCGGGCTCGGCCCAGGACGATGCCAACGTCCTGGCGCTCCAGCTCTATCAGTCGTCCTTCGGCCCCGCGGCCGACCTCGGGGTCGGCAGCGCGATCGCGGTACTGCTGCTGTTGCTGGTGATCCCGGTGATGGTGATCAATATCCGGCGGATACGGAAGGAGGTCCGCCGATGACGTCCACACGCCGGACCCCGGCGGACAGGCCCCGGGCGGACACCGGTCCGGCGGGCCCGGGCGCCCCGGGGAGTCCCGACGGCGGCACCGGGCGGCCTCCGCTGATCTCCCGGCTCGCGGCCCGGGCCGGTTCGGGCGCCGTCCAGGTCGTTCTGCTGCTGATCGCCCTGTTCTGGCTGATGCCCGCCGTCGGCTTGCTGGTGTCGTCGCTCCGCGGACCGTCCGATATCGCGGCGAGCGGCTGGTGGGAGGTGTTCACCGCACCGGCCCAGCTGACCACCGAGAACTACGAACGGCTGCTGGAGAACGACGCGATCACCGACTCATTGCTCAGCAGTGTCATGATCACCGTCCCGTCGACGGTGCTGGTCGTGGTGATCGGGGCGCTCGCGGGGTACGCCTTCGCCTGGCTGGACTTCCCCGGCCGGGACTGGTGGTTCATGCTGGTCGTCGGGTTGCTGGTGGTACCCGTCCAGGTCGCGCTGATCCCGGTCTCCGAACTCTTCGGCGCGATCGGGATCTTCGAGACGACCCTCGGGGTGGTGCTCTTCCACGTCGCCTTCGGGCTGCCGTTCGCGATCTTCCTGCTCCGGAACTTCTTCGCCGAGATCCCGCGCGAACTGCTGGAGGCCGCACGGCTGGACGGCGCCGGTGAACTGCGGCTCTTCCTCCGCGTCGTACTGCCGGTGGCGGCTCCGGCGGTCGCGTCGCTGGCGATCTTCCAGTTCCTGTGGGTCTGGAACGACATGCTGATCGCCCTGATCTTCGCGGACACGGACGGCGCCCCGATCACGGTCGCGCTCCAGCGCCAGGTCCGCCAGTTCGGCAACAACATCGACATCCTCGCGTCGGGGGCGTTTCTGTCGATGCTGATCCCGCTGGTGGTGTTCTTCGCGTTCCAGCGGCAGTTCGTCTCGGGGGTGATGGCGGGCGCGGTCAAGTAACCCCCCGGCCGGGGCCCGCCGGTCAGGGGCGCCGGGGTCCTCATCGCCGAAGACACAGGGGGCGGAACCGCGCGCTCGGCCACGGACGGGGCGCGGACCGGATGCGCGCTCCGGTGACACCACCGTCTCGCGCCTGAGGTGCGCCGGAACCGTACGGCTCCCGTCCACCGGATCCGGTCCGCGGACCGTGGTGGGCCGGTCGCACGGTTCACCGCGCCCCTGACTGCCTCCGCCCGACCGGGCCCGGTCGGGCGGAGGACGCGCCCCGGAGTGGGACTCCCCCGGCCGCCCCGGAGGGGTTACGCGCGGAGGGAGGCGACCGCGCCGCGGGCCAGCGCGTCGAGATACCCCGGCGGCAGCTTCTCGCGGACCACGACCACCCGCCAGTACAGCGGCCCGACCACCACGTCCAGCAGCCGGTACGCGTCCGTGCCCGGCGGCAGCTCGCCCCGGGCGACCGCGTCCCGCACGATCGATGTCGCCATGCCCCGCTGGCTGTCCACCAGCGCCGCCTTGATCGCGTCCGCGATCTCGGGGCTGCGGGCGGACTCCACCACCAGGTCCGGGATGATCTGCGACGCCACGGGGTGGCGGAGGGCGTGCGACGCGACTTCGAGCAGCGCCCGGACGTCCCCGTAGAGCGATCCGGTGACCGGGGCGGGCAGCCCCTGCGCGGCGAAGGCGGAGAGCAGGTCCACGACCATGGCCAGCTTGGACTTCCACCGGCGGTAGACCGCCGTCTTGCCGACCCCGGCCCGGCGGGCGATGCCCTCGATCGACATCCGGGCGAAGCCGACCGTGGCCAGCTCCTCGAAGACGGCGGCGCGGATCGCCTCCGTCACTTCCTCACGGAGTACGGCGGCGCCCGCGGGCGCGCGCCGCGGGGTGCGCGGCGGTCGCGGATCCGGGTCGGTGGTCATGCCGAGGAGCATACCCGTGACGACGAAACGGTTGCGTCCCGACGCACCTACGCCCTACTCTCGCGTTACCAGCGTTACGACGAAACGGGCCCGTCCCGTCGTCGAAACCGATTCGGCGTCCGCCCCGGACCCCCGCCGGCACCGACCGGCCCCTCTCGGCTCCCGGCGAAAGCGACCAGAGTGACCAGCCCGACCCTCTCCCCCTCGGTATCGACGGGCGTCCCGGACCCGGGACGGATCCGTGCCGAGTCCCCGCGCGAGCTGGCCCGGCGGTACGGGCTCACCGTCAGCGGGGAGCGGCCCGGCGCGGTCCGGTACGTACGGCAGCTGTGGGCGCGGCGTCACTTCATCGGCGCCTTCGCCACCGCCCGGACCACCGCCCAGTACAGCCAGGCGAGCCTCGGCCGGCTCTGGCAACTGGCGACGCCGCTGCTGAACGCGGCGGTCTACTACGTGATCTTCGGCATACTGCTGGGCACCAGCAAGGACGTCCCGGACTTCGTCCTCTTCCTGATCACCGGCCTGTTCATCTGGACCTTCACCTCGGACTCGGTGATGGCGGGTGCCCGGTCCGTGACCGGGAATCTCGGGCTGGTCCGCGCGCTGCACTTCCCGCGCGCGGCCCTGCCGATCTCCCTGGCGCTCCAGCAGTTCCAGCAGATGCTCTTCTCGATGGGCGTCCTGGCGGCGATCCTGCTGGGCTTCGGCCAGGTCCCCGGCTGGTCCTGGCTGCTGGCGGTCCCGGCGCTGGCCCTGCAGACCGTGTTCAACACGGGGGCGGCGATGGCGCTGGCCCGGCTGGCGGCGCAGACCCCCGACATCACCCAGCTGCTGCCGTTCGTGCTGCGTACCTGGATGTACGCGTCGGGTGTGATGTGGAGCATCTCGGCGGTCCTGAGGAACCACGACCTGCCGGAGTGGGTCATGCTTGGGCTGCAGTACAACCCGGTGGCGGTCTATATCGACCTGGTGCGCTTCGCACTGATCGACAGCTACACCGCGGCCCAGCTGCCGCCGCACGTCTGGGCGGTCGCCCTCGGCTGGGCCGTGCTCTTCGGGGTGGGCGGTTTCATGTACTTCTGGAAGGCGGAGGAGCGGTACGGCCGTGGCTGAGAATCTGATGACAACAGCGGACCGATTGGCGACACCTGCCGGATCGGTCCCGGAGCGGGTGCCGACGGTCATCGCGGACGATGTGCACATCAAGTACCGGGTGAACGCGGGCCGCGCGGGCAGGGGTAGCGCCACGGCCGCACTGAGCCGGCTCATCTCCCGCAAGGAGCGCAAGGCCCGCAAGTCGGGCAAGCCCGCACCGGGTATCCGCGAGGTGCACGCGGTCAAGGGCGTCACCTTCACCGCGTACAAGGGCGAGGCCATCGGGCTGATCGGCTCGAACGGCTCCGGCAAGTCGACCCTGCTGAAGGCGATCGCCGGGCTGCTGCCGACCGCCGACGGCAAGGTCTTCACCGAGGGCCAGCCGTCGCTCCTCGGGGTGAACGCGGCCCTGATGAGCGATCTGACCGGGGAGCGGAACGTGATCCTCGGCGGGCTCGCCATGGGGATGACCCGGGCCGAGATCAACGCCGCGTACCAGGACATCGTCGACTTCTCCGGGATCAACGAGAAGGGCGACTTCATCAGCCTGCCGATGCGGACCTACTCGTCGGGCATGGGCGCCCGGCTGCGGTTCGCCATCGCCGCGGCCAAGAGCCATGACGTACTGCTGATCGACGAGGCGCTGGCGACGGGTGACGCCAGGTTCCGCCGCCGCAGCCAGGACCGGATCAACGAGCTGCGCAAGGAGGCCGGGACGGTCTTCCTGGTCAGCCACAGCAACAGCACCATCCTGGAGACCTGCGAGCGGGCCCTGTGGCTGGAGGCGGGCGTCCTGCGGATGGACGGCCCCGCCAAGGAGGTCATCGCCGCGTACGAGGCGTTCACCAACAAGAAGTAGCCCCACCGGGACGCGGCCCCGCCGCCCGTCCCGCGAGCGAACCGGAAGCCCCCGCCGAAACCCGGCGGGGGCTTCCGGCGTTCCCGGCGCCACCGGCCCGGGGCACCCGGGGCTCCCGGGGCGCATGACGTGGCGCAACCGAAAAGGCACGGTATGTCACGTTACCGTCCCGGCCATGAGCCCTCACAGGACCTCCCCGTCGCTGCCGCCCGTCCGCGTCCGGATCCCCGGCCCCTCGGGCCCGCCCGGCGGCCCGCCCGGTCTCCGGCGGCGTACGGGCCCGGCCCTGGCCGCCGCCTGGCTGCTGACCCGGGCCGTGATGCTGGTCCTGCTCGCCGTGGACCGGCTCGGCGACACCGGCGTCGCCGGGGAGGTCGGACTGCTCTACCGGGGCTGGTACGAGCAGTGGCTGGCCCGGGGCGCCTTCCCGGCCGGGGACGTCACCTGGCAGTACCCGCCCGGTGCCGGGCTCGTGCTGCTCGCCCCCGGCGCGCTGCCGTTCCTCTCGTACTTCCATGCCTTCGTCGCCCTCGTCCTGCTCTGCGACGCCGTGATCACCCTGGCGCTGGCCCGCGCGGCCCGAACCGGACGTACGGCCTCCGGCACGGGCCCCGGCGGCGGTACGGGCTCCGCCGCGGGCGCCTGGCTCTGGGTCGCCGGGCTGCCGCTGCTGCTGAATCTGCCGCTCGCCCGGTACGACGTCCCCGTCACCGCCGTCGCCGTCCTGGCGCTGCTCGCGCTGCGCCGGCGCCCACTGACCGGGGGCGCCCTCGCCGGACTCGGCGCGATGATCAAGGTGTGGCCGGTCCTGACCCTGCTGGGCACGCCCCGGGGCCGTACCACCAAAGAGGCGTGGGGCGCCGCCGTGGCCGCCGCCGCCGGGCTGCTCGCCGTCCTCGTCCTGCTCTTCGACGGCGCCCTGGGTTTTCTGCGCCAGCAGGGCGCCCGGGGCGTCCAGATCGAATCGCTCGGCGGTACGGTCCTCCAGCTGGCGCACCGCGCGGGCTGGGACGGCCGGGTCGTCTACCAGTACGGGGCGATGGAGTTCACCGGCCCCTATGTCTCGTCCGTCGCCCGGCTGGCGCTGGCGCTGACCGCCGCCGCCTTCTGCTGGCTGCTGCTCTGGCGGCTGCGGGCCCGGCGGTGGACCGCGGCGACCCCGTTCGACGCGGCCTTCACCGCCGTCCTGCTGTTCACCGTGACCAGCCGGGTGATCAGCCCCCAGTACCTGGTCTGGCTGCTCGGTCTGGCGGCGGTCTGCCTGGCCTGCCGGGAGACCGTGCTGCGGCCCGCGGCCCTGCTGATGGTCCCCGCGGCGGCGATCAGCGCGCTCGCCTATCCGCTCAACTACGACGAGGTGATCGGCGCGACCGTGCCGGGCTGCGCGCTGATGGTCGTCCGCAACGGGCTGCTGCTCACGGCGGCGGTACTGGCCTGCCGCCGCCTCTGGCGCGCCGCCGTCTGAGCCGTCCGCCCGCCACCGGAGCCGTACGGAATCCCCGCCGTACGCCACCGGAGCCGTACGCGGGCCCTCGCACCCGGAGCCGTACGCCGCCGGAGCCGTACGAAGCCGCCCTACGGCCGAGGGGCCGCGCCCGGTCTCCCGGACGCGGCCCCTCGGGTCGTACCCCCGCTCAGCTGTGGGTACGCAGCAGTTGGCGCATCGTCCGCATGGCCACCGACAGATTCGCCAGGTCGAAGGTGTCCGACCCCTGGATCTCGTCGAGGGTGGCCCGGGCCCGGCCCAGGATCGAGGCGTTCTTGATCTCCCACGCCTTGAACCGCTCCTCGGGCGACGAGCCGCCGTCGCCGACCGAGAGGACATCGCCGGTGAGCATGGCGTGCGCCGCGTACAGGTCCTCGCGGATGGAGGCACGGGCCATCGACTGCCAGCGGTCGGCCCGCGGCAGTTCGATGATCCGGTCCATCAGTTGAGTGATCCGCAGCCGGTCCGCCAGGTCGTAGTAGACCTCGGCGACCTCCAGCGGGTCCTGGCCCGTACGGTCGGCGATGGCGACCACGTCCAGCGTCGGGAAGGCCGAGGAGAACCCGGCCACCCACATCGCCAGCTCCTCCGGCACACCCTGGTCCACCAGATCGTTCAGGATGCCCTGGTACCACTCCAGGTCGGCGCCGCGCAGCAGGTCCGGCAGCTCGCCGCGGACCCGGGCGACCCGCTCGGCGAAGAACTCCACGGTCTCCGCCAGCTGGAGCGGCTGCGGGCGGTTGCCCAGCAGCCAGCGGGTGCCGCGCTCCACCAGCCGCCGCGAGTGCAGCCGGATCCGGGTCTGGACATCGGCCGGGACCTCGTTGTCCAGCGCCTCGACGGCGTCCCAGACGGTGCTCAGGCCGAAGATCTCCCGGGCCGCGGTCTGGGCCCGTACGACCTCTTCGATGGAGGCGCCGGTCTCCTCCCGCAGCCGGTGCAGGAAGGTCGAGCCGCCGGTGTTGACGGTGTCGTTGACCAGGATGGTGGTGATGATCTCCCGGCGCAGCGCGTGGCCGTCGACGGCCGCGGGGAACTTCTTCCGCAGCGGCTGCGGGAAGTAGGCGTGCAGCAGCTTCGCCAGGTACGGATCGTCCGGCAGATCCGTACCGATCAGCTCCTCCGCCACCGTGATCTTGGTGTAGGCGAGCAGGACGGCCAGCTCGGGCTGGGAGAGGCCGCGGCCCGCGTTCAGCAGTTCCCGGATCTTCTTGTCGTGGGGCAGGAACTCCAGCGACCGGTCCAGGGCGCCGTCCCGGCCGAGGCGGCGCAGTACCCGCTGATGGGCCTGGAGCAGCGACGGCGCCTGGGCGACCGCGTTGGCCAGGGCCACGTTCTGCGCGTAGTTGTTCCGCAGGACCAGGACGCCGACCTCGTCGGTCATCTTCGCCAGCAGGGCGTTCCGCTGCTTGACGGTCATATCGCCGTCGGCGACCAGCCCGTTGAGCAGGATCTTGATGTTGACCTCGTGGTCGGAGGTGTCCACTCCGGCGCTGTTGTCGATGGCGTCGGTGTTGATCCGGCCGCCGGTGCCTTCGGGGCCGCCGGAGCGGGCGAACTCGATCCGGCCGAGCTGGGTGAGGCCCAGGTTGCCGCCCTCGCCGACGACCTTGACCCGCAGTTCGTCGCCGTTGACCCGGATGGGGTCGTTGGCCTTGTCGCCGACGTCCGCGTCGGTCTCGGCGGACGACTTGACGTAGGTGCCGATACCGCCGTTCCACAGCAGGTCGACCGGTGCCTGGAGGACCGTCCGCATCAGCTCGGCGGGGGTCATCTTGGTGACCCCGTCGGGGATTCCGAGGGCGGCCCGTACCTGGGCGTTGATCGGGATCGACTTGGCGGTACGGGGGTGGATGCCGCCGCCCTGGGAGAGCAGCTTCGGGTCGTACTCGGCCCAGCTGGAGCGGGGCAGTTCGAAGAGGCGGCGGCGCTCCGCGTAGGAGACGGCCGCGTCCGGGTCGGGGTCGATGAAGATATGCCGGTGGTCGAAGGCGGCGACCAGCCGGATGTGCTCGCTCAGCAGCATGCCGTTGCCGAAGACGTCACCGGACATGTCGCCGACGCCGACGACGGTGAAGTCCTGGGTCTGGGTGTCGTGGCCCAGCTCGCGGAAGTGCCGCTTGACGGACTCCCAGGCGCCGCGGGCGGTGATGCCCATGCCCTTGTGGTCGTAGCCCGCCGAACCGCCGGAGGCGAAGGCGTCGCCGAGCCAGAAGTCGTAGGCGACGGCGACCTCGTTGGCGATGTCGGAGAAGGACGCGGTGCCCTTGTCGGCGGCGACGACGAGATAGGTGTCGTCCTCGTCGTGGCGGACCACGTCGGCGGGGGGTACGACCTCGCCCGCGACCAGGTTGTCGGTGATGTCCAGCAGGGCCGAGATGAAGGTGCGGTAGCTGGCGATGCCCTCGGCGAGCCAGGCGTCACGGTCGGCGGCCGGGTCGGGGAGCTGCTTGGCGACGAAGCCGCCCTTGGCGCCGACGGGCACGATGACGGTGTTCTTCACCATCTGCGCCTTGACCAGGCCGAGGATTTCGGTACGGAAGTCCTCCCGCCGGTCGGACCAGCGCAGCCCGCCCCGGGCGACCTTGCCGAACCGCAGGTGGACGCCCTCGACCCGGGGCGAGTAGACCCAGATCTCGAACGCCGGGCGGGGCGCCGGGAGGTCCGGGATGGCCTGCGGGTCGAACTTCATCGACACATAGCCGTGGTGTCCGCCTTCCCCGCCGCCGGCCTTCTGGAAGAAGTTGGTCCGCAGGGTGGCCTTGATGACGGTGAGGAAGGAGCGCAGGATGCGGTCCTCGTCGAGGCTGGCGACCTGGTCGAGGGCGCCGTCCAGCTCCTCCAGCAGTCCGTCGGTCAGCTCGGTCCCGGCGCTCTGGCGGCCCGGCGACATCCGCGCCTCGAAGAGGGAGACCAGCAGCCGCGTGGTGTGGACGTTGTTACGGAGGGTGTCCTCCATGTACTCCTGGGAGAAGGTCGCCCCGGCCTGCCGCAGGTACTTGGCGTAGGCCCGCAGCACCATCGCCTGCCGCCAGCTGAGCCCGGCGCCCAGGACGAGGGCGTTGAAGCCGTCGTTCTCGGCCTCCCCGGTCCAGACGGCCGAGAAGGCGTCCTGGAACCGCTCCCGGGCGTCGTCGGCGAGATAGCCGCCGCCGTTGCCGTTGGCGCCGACGACGGGCATCCGCAGCCCGAAGTCGTAGATCCACGCCGTGGTCCGGCCGGTGCCGCGCAGCTCGTACGGCCGCTCGTCGACGACCTCGCAGCCCAGCCGCTGGAGCACCGGCAGCACGGCGGAGAGGGAGACCTGCTCGCCGGTGCGGTAGATCTTGAACCGGCGCTCGCCGGGACCGGCGCCGACCGGCTCGTAGAGGGAGAGCGCGAAGTCGCGGCCGGAGTGGGTCAGATCGTCGAGATGGACGAGGTCGGCGACGGCGGAGCGGGGCGAGTGGTCGGCCTTGTAGCCCTCGGGGAAGGCGGCGCCGTACGCCCGCAGCAGTTCGGCGCCGCGCTCCTCGCCCAGTTCGGCGGTGAGGGCCTCGGCGAAGCCGTCGGCCCAGGAGCGGGCGGCCTCCACCAGCCGGGCCTCGATGCGCTCGGTGTCGCCGTCGGTGAGATGCGGCAGCTCGGTCCCCGGGGGGACCCGGACGACGAAGTGGATCCGGGAGAGGATCGATTCGGTGTTCCAGGCGGTGAAGTCGACGCTGGTACCGCCCAGCTCCTCCTTCAGGATGTCGATCAGCCGCAGCCGGACGCCGGTGGTGTACCGGTCGCGGGGCAGATAGACGAGGGCCGAGTAGTAGCGGCCGTACTCGTCCTGGCGCAGATAGAGCCGGAGCCTGCGGCGCTCCTGGAGGTACAGCACGCTGGTGACGATGGCCCGGAGCTGGTCGACCGGGGTCTGGAACAGCTCGTCACGCGGGTACGTCTCCAGGATCTGGAGCAGATCGCGGCCGTCGTGGCTGTTGGGAGTGAACCCGGCGCCGTCGAGGACCTCGGCGACCTTCCGGCGGATCACCGGGACCCGGCGGACGGACTCGGTGTACGCGGCCGAGGAGAACAGGCCCAGGAAGCGGCGCTCCCCGATCACATTGCCGTCCTTGTCGAACCGCTTCACCCCGACGTAGTCGAGATAGCTGGGCCGGTGGACGGTGGAGCGGCTGTTGGCCTTGGTGAGGACCAGGAGCTTGTGCTCCCGGGCCTTGGCGCGGGCGTCGGCGGGCAGCCGGCTGAAGGAGGGGCTGACGGGGTGCGCCTCGTCCTCGGAGTGCTTCGGGTCGGAGCGCAGGATGCCGAGCCCGGTACCGGCCACGGCGGCCAGCGAGTCGCCGTCGGTGAGTTCGTACTCCCGGAAGCCGAGGAAGGTGAAGTGGTCGGCGGCGAGCCAGCGCAGCAGCTCCCGGGCCTCGTCCACCTCCTGGCCCGCGATGTCCCCGGCGATCGGCTCGCCGGGCAGGTCCTCGGCGATCCGCAGCGCCGCGTCCCGCATCTTCTCCCAGTCCTCGACGGCCTCCCGGACGTCGGAGAGCACCCGCAGCAGGTCGAGCGCGATCTGCTTGAGGTCGGCCCGGTCGGTCTCCCGGTCGATCTCGACATGGATCCAGGACTCGACCAGCGCGTCGTGCGGCAGGTCCTTCGCGCCGCGGGCCGCGGTCGAGAGGACCTCCAGCAGCTTGCCGGTGACATCGCGGCGAACGGTGACCTGCGGGTGGATCACGACATGGATGCCGCGGCCCTGCCGGGACAGCTCATTGGTGACGGAGTCGACCAGGAAGGGCATGTCGTCGGTGACGACCTCGACCACGGAGTGGCTGCACGTCCAGCCGTTCTCCTCGACCGTCGGGGTGTGCACCCGGACGTTGGCCGTGCCCTGCGGCCGGTTCTCGGCCAGCCGGTAGTGGGAGAGCGCGGCACCGAAGACGTCGACCGGGTCCCGGTCGGCCAGGTCCTCGGGCGCGGTGTGCAGGTAGTAGCGCTGGAGGTAGGCGAGCAGGTGGTCCTGGTCGGGACGCCCGCCCTGCTCGGGCCCGGCTGGATGATGGCTACCGCCCGGACCGTTCTCGGCTACCCGGGCCGCCCGTCCGAGCAGCTCTGCCTTGGCTTCGTCCAGCTTGGTCTGCATGTCCTCTGGCTCCTGTCGCGCGCCGTTGCGTGACGTAGGGGAAGAAAGCGACGCAACGCCACGGGCCGGGGTGTCCGGTCGGGGTCGACGTTATGCCGCTGTGTGAGATGTCCGGGCGCCGATCGGTGAAATCCAGGGGAATCCCACAGCCGGACCGGTACGCGGCGACCAGCGATCGCCCGGGCGCGGTGGCGCTCCGGGCGAGGACCGGGGGCTGCTCTGCCCCCAGGGCGTATCGCACTGATCACGGCTCCAGGCTATCGCTCCACCCCCCGTCGCCGTCATGGACCGTATGTGTACAAAAGCGGGGCCGGAAGTTTGACACTCTGCACAGAGGGCAGGCACAGGCGCCCACCCGATGGGTACGAACCCACGGGAGGCCCGGAGGCCCGGATCGGGGCCTTCCACGCGCGACCACGGGAGCAGCAGAGATGACTGTGAAGGTCCTGATCGTCACCGGCGACGCCGCGGAGTCCCTGGAGGTCCTCTACCCCTATCAGCGGCTGCTGGAGGAGGGGTACGAGGTCCATATCGCGGCGCCCTCCCGGAAGAAGCTCCGGTTCGTCGTCCACGACTTCGAGACGGGCTACGACACCTACACGGAGAAGCCGGGCTACACCTGGGACGCCGACCTCGCCTTCTCGGAGGTCGACCCGGGCCAGTACGCGGCGGTCGTCGTCCCGGGCGGCCGGGCCCCGGAGTACCTGCGGAACGACCCCGAACTGCGCAAGATCGTCAAGTCGTTCTTCGACTCCGACAAGCCGGTCGCCCAGATCTGCCACGGCCCGCTGCTGACGGCCGCGGTCGGCGGCCTCACCGGCCGCCGGGTCACCGCCTATCCGGCCCTCGAACTCGATATGCAGACGGCGGGCGCGACCTTCCAGGACGCGGAGGCCGTGGTCGACGGCACCCTGGTCTCCTCCCGCGCCTGGCCGGACCACCCGGTCTGGATGCGCGAATTCCTCAAGATCCTCCGCACCAGGGGCTGACCACCCCACCCCCGGGCCCCGGGCACTGCCCGGGGCAGGGGCGCGGGGCGCAGGGCGCTGGCGCCCTTCACGAGGGCGGACGAGAGGAAGGAGGTCAGGGGCGCGGGGAACCGCGCGACCAGCCACGGGCGGCCCGCGGACCGCGAACCACATCAGGCGGCCGGGCGCGGCCCGGCATTTCAGGGGCTCGGGGAACTGCGAGAAGGAAGAACTACGCCGCGCCCACCAGCCGCGCGGCCAGGTCGACCGCCTCCTCCAGCGTGTCCACCACGGGCACGCCCACCGGCTCCAGGTTCGCCCGGCTGTGGCTGCCCCCGGTGTAGAGCACCGCGTGCGCGCCCACATGCGCCGCCGCGATCGCGTCGTCCGCGGCGTCGCCGATCACCACCGTGCGCTCGGGCGACACGGTCAGCGCCAGGGCCGTGAGGTGCCGCCCCATGGACTCGGCCTTGGAGACCCCCGAGGGCCCCCGGCGCCCGTCGACCCGTACGAAGTGCGCCTCGATGCCCCGGCCCCGGACCGCCGGCAGCAGCTCCTCGTGGCCGTACATGCTGAGCAGGGACTGGCTGCGGCCCGCGGCCCGCCATCCGGCCAGCAGCTCCGCCGCGCCGACCGTGAGGCCGCACTGGTCCTGCCGGGACAGATAGGCGGCGTGGAAGGCGACGTCCATCTCGTCCCACTCGGTGTCCGTCGGCAGCCGGCCGAGCATCCGCTCGTAGAAGCGGGGTATCGGCACGCTGTACCAGGACCGGTACTGGTCGACGGTGATCGGGTCGAACCCGACGACCTCCAGCGCGGCGTTCGTCGCGCCGACGACGGCAGTCATGTCGTCGAGCAGTGTGCCGTTCCAGTCCCAGACCAGATGTCCGCCCTGCCCGGCCATTCCGTTCCCCCTGTTCGTCCCCATGGTCAAAACCGTACTCGCCCCCTCCGACAACGCCCGCCGACGGCCGTGACCGCCGACGCCACGCGACCCGGCACGACGCGGCGGGATACCACCGGATACAAGGGGGTACGCCCCGCTACGCTCCGGAGCCGTCCCGGCCCACGATCGCCGGGATCTCCTGCACTCCGTACCAGAGCAGCTCGTGGTCCTCCGCCCCGTCGACGGTGAACCGGGCGTCCTCGTCGCCGTGGTCGGCCGCGCCCAGCGCGTCGACGGCCGCCGTGACGTCCTCCAGGGCCTCGTCGGAGTCGACGTGCACGGCGGCGGCCAGCCGCAGCGGCACGGCGGACGCGATCCTCAGTTCGCCCAGGGACCGCGCGTCCAGCGCCGGATCGGGGTCGGCGCTCACCTCGCGGTCCGGTACGTCGACGGCGACGACGACCCGGCGGCGGGCGGCGCCCGGATCCCCGGCGATCAGCCGGAGCGAACCGGCGGCGGCCCGGCTGAGCGCCGCGTACTCCAGCTCCTCGATGTCGTCCGAGACGTACCACTCGCGCAGCGACGGGGTTACCCCGTACGCCGTCAGGGGCCCCGGCCCCAGCTCGCCCGCCGTGTGTGCCTCCGCGAGTCCGGCGAGGGTCAGGGGGACGTACACGCGCATGGCAGGCCGCTTTCGTAGTCGGAAGACGCACCTCAGGATACGTGGGCCGGTTCGCCGAGGTCCCCCTTCGGGCCGCCGGGGGCCCGTGCGGAACCGTCCACTCCGGACACCCGGTATTCCGGCGGTCGGGGCGTCCGCGCCCCGGAATTCACCCGGATAGGTGAATGTGTGGCCGCCCGGCGCCCACCGGTGCCGCTCGTTGCGACCGTCGCGCGCCTGCCCGTAGAAGAAGGCCCCAACGGTGTTACCGCCCGGTAAAGAGGAGCCGGGCCCGACCGACGGGGGCGGTAAGGATGGACGGTACGGGGATCGACCGCGAGACGCGGGCACAAACACGGACACGGCCACTGACACGGGCCGACGGCGAGCGGAGGGACACACGAACACCGGACGCGACGCTGCCAGGTGCGCCGGGGCGGACACCGCCCCGAAGGCCGCCCCGCGGCCCGGTCGTACCACCGCAGGGCGGGCGGTCGAAGGCCCGCCCGGGGGGCCGCCCGGGCGGGCGCCGGGACTCCCGCGGCCCGACCCGGACCCCGGTACGGTCCCGGTCGGCGCCCCCGGCTCCGGCGGGGACCCCGGCGCCCGGCGTACTGGCGGCCCGGCGGCGGGACCTCCCGCCGTTCTGGTTCGCCGAACGGCTGCTCGCGGTCCTCAGCGGCCGTCGCCCGGTCCACTGGATGCTCGGCCATACCGTCGGTGACGCCTACGACCGGCTGGTCGCCCTCGCCGACGGTGCCCCGCTCCGCCCGGCGCACCCGGCGCACCCGGCGAGCCCGATGGCCCCTGTCGTCCGGGACTGCGGGGAGTTCCGGCCCCGGCCCGGGGTCATCGAGGCATTCGCCCTGATCGCCACCGGCGACCGGCTGCGGGCTATGGCCTTCCGGCTCGAACAGGGCCGGGAGGACCGCCGTTGGCGCTGCTCTGCCGTGGACCTCGGCGACCGGGACGACCCCGACCACCCCGAAAACTCCGACAACCCCAACAACCCAGACAACAACGTCTGACATCGCCCGGGAACGACAGAGCCGGGCCGGTACCCCCGGAACAGGGGGACCGGCCCGGCCCGGCGGCCCGCGAGGGGACCGCCGCGATCAGCTCCGTACGGCCACTACCGCGACGGTACGGCTACTTCTTACGGCGCCGTCCCCCGCCGCCCTTCTGCGCCTTGCGCCGCTCCGCGCGGGTCATCCCGTCACCGGCGGCGGCGGCCGTGGCCCGGTTCTCGCCGGTCTCGAAGTCGCCCTCGACGACACCGCCCTCACCGTCGACCGTCGGCGCGGAGAAGTGCAGCCGGTCCGGGCGCTGCGGGGCCTCCAGGCCCTTGGCACGGATCTCGGGGCGCGCCGCGGGCACCGCGTCCCGCTTCTCCAGGGAGGGGCCGTCCGCCACCGGGACCTCCTCGACCTGCTGCTCGACCTGGACCTCCAGGTTGAACAGATAGCCGACGGACTCCTCCTTGATGCTGTCCATCATGGCGGTGAACATGTCGAAGCCCTCGCGCTGGTACTCGACCAGGGGGTCCTTCTGCGCCATCGCGCGCAGCCCGATGCCGTCCTGGAGGTAGTCCATCTCGTAGAGGTGCTCACGCCACTTGCGGTCGAGCACCGAGAGCACCACCCGGCGCTCCAGCTCACGCATGATCTCCGAGCCGAGCTGCTTCTCCCGGGCCTCGTACTGCTCGTGGATGTCGTCCTTGACCGACTCGGCGATGAAGTCGGCGGTGATGCCGACCCGGTCGCCCGCGGCCTCCTCCAGCTCCTCGATGGTGGTCTTCACCGGGTAGAGCTGCTTGAAGGCGCCCCACAGCCGGTCCAGGTCCCACTCCTCGGCGAAGCCTTCGACCGTCTCCGCCCGGATGTAGGCGTCGATGGTGTCGTCCATGAAGTGCGCGATCTGCTCCTGGAGGTCCTCGCCCTCCAGGACCCGGCGGCGCTCCCCGTAGATCACCTCACGCTGGCGGCTGAGCACCTCGTCGTACTTCAGCACCTCCTTGCGGGTGGTGAAGTTCTGCTGCTCGACCTGCGACTGCGCGGAGGCGATGGCGCGGGTGACCATCTTGTTCTCGATCGGTACGTCGTCGGGGACATTGGCCATCGCCATGACCCGCTCGACCATCTGGGCCTTGAACAGCCGCATCAGATCGTCGCCGAGGGAGAGGTAGAACCGGGACTCGCCCGGGTCGCCCTGACGGCCGGAACGGCCGCGGAGCTGGTTGTCGATCCGGCGCGACTCGTGGCGCTCGGTGCCCAGGACGTAGAGCCCGCCCAGCTCGCGGACCTCCTCGAACTCGGTCCGCACCGCGGCCTCGGCCGCCTTCAGCGCCGCGGGCAGCGCCGCCGCCCACTCCTCGACGTGCTCGACCGGGTCGAGGCCGCGCTGGCGCAGCTCCGCCTCGGCGAGGTCGTCGGGGTTGCCGCCGAGCTTGATGTCGGTACCGCGGCCCGCCATGTTCGTCGCGACGGTCACCGCGCCCCGGCGCCCGGCCTGGGCGACGATGGTCGCCTCCCGGTCGTGCTGCTTGGCGTTGAGCACCTCATGCTGGACGCCGCGCTTGCTGAGCTGCTGCGACAGATACTCGGACTTCTCGACCGAGGTGGTGCCGACCAGGATCGGCTGGCCCTTCTCGTGCTTCTCCGCGATGTCGTCGACGACGGCGGCGAACTTGGCGACCTCGGTCCGGTAGATCAGGTCCGACTGGTCCATCCGGACCATCGGCTTGTTGGTCGGGATGGGGACCACACCGAGCTTGTAGATCTGGTGGAACTCGGCGGCCTCGGTCATCGCCGTACCGGTCATACCGGAGAGCTTGCCGTAGAGGCGGAAGAAGTTCTGGAGGGTGATCGTGGCGAGCGTCTGGTTCTCGTCCTTGATGTCCACCCCTTCCTTCGCCTCGATCGCCTGGTGCATGCCCTCGTTGTAGCGGCGGCCGGCCAGGATTCGGCCGGTGTGCTCGTCGACGATCATGACCTCGCCGTCGATGACGACGTAGTCCTTGTCCTTCTTGAACAGCTCCTTGGCCTTGATCGCGTTGTTGAGATAGCCGACCAGGGGGGTGTTCACGGACTCGTAGAGGTTGTCGATGCCGAGCCAGTCCTCGACCTTCGACACACCGGACTCGTGGATGCCGACGGTCCGCTTCTTCTCGTCGACCTCGTAGTCACCGGTCTCGGCGATGCCCTTGAGGTGGTTGCCGGGCTCGCCCCGGGTCAGCCGGGTGACCAGCTTGGCGAAGTCGCCGTACCACTTCGTGGCCTGGTCGGCGGGGCCGGAGATGATCAGCGGCGTACGGGCCTCGTCGACCAGGATCGAGTCGACCTCGTCGACGATGGCGAAGTTGTGGCCGCGCTGCACCAGCTCGTCCTTCGACCACGCCATGTTGTCGCGGAGGTAGTCGAAGCCGAACTCGTTGTTCGTCCCGTAGGTGATGTCGCAGGCGTACTGCTCACGGCGCTGCGCGGGCGTCATATTGGCCAGGATGCAGCCGACGCTCAGGCCCAGGAACTTGTGGACGCGGCCCATCATCTCGGAGTCGCGTTCGGCCAGGTAGTCATTGACCGTGATCAGATGGACGCCCTTGCCGGAGAGCGCGTTCAGATACGCCGGGAGGGTACCGACGAGGGTCTTGCCCTCACCGGTCTTCATCTCGGCCACATATCCGAGGTGCAGCGCCGCGCCGCCCATGAGCTGGACGTCGTAGTGCCGCTGGCCGAGTACGCGCTTGGCGGCCTCGCGGACCGTGGCGAAGGCTTCCGGCAGCAGGTCGTCGAGCGTGTTCTCGCCGCTCTCGAAGCGCTGCTTGTACTCTTCCGTGAGCGCCCGCAACTCGGCGTCGGAGAGGTCTGCGAAGTCCTCTTCGATGGAGTTGACCTGGTCCGCGATGCGGTGCAGTTTGCGCAGGATCTTGCCTTCGCCTGCACGCATGAGCTTGTTGAAGACGGACACTGGGCGAGGTCTCCTTGCCGATTCGGGCCTGGGCTGGGTCGTAGGACTCTGGCGCGGGCACGGCAGGTGGGCCCCACCGCAACGGCCATCGTAAGCGAGGACCCCCGTCGGTCGGGAGGTCCGCACTGCGCCTGTCCCCGGGCTCGGCCGCCTTGTACCCGTCCTGTCAACGCACGGGACACGCGGAAGGTGCCGGTGCGAAGGGAAAAGTGCTCGCATCCGCCTTCCGGCCCGACCAGAATCCGGCCATGGAGCCGATCACACTCACCACCGGCCGACTGCGGCTGCGCGCCTTCACCGAGAACGACACCGACGAGGTCTTCCGGCTCTGCCAGGATCCGGGGATCCAGCGGTGGACCATGGTCCCGTCGCCCTACGGGCGGGAACACGCGGCGGAGTTCACCGGACAGATCGTCCCGGAGGGCTGGCGCACCGCCACGTCCCCGACGTTCGCCCTGGTCGCTCCGGAGGACGACAAGCCGATGGGCTCGATCTCGGTGATGCTGCGCACCCTCTCCGGCACCTGGGAGGTCGGCTTCTGGCTCGGCGCCGAGTACCGGGGCCGGGGGCTGATGACGGAGGCGGTCACGGAGATCGCCCGGTGGTCCTTCACCCGGCTCGGCGCGACCCGGCTGGAGTGGCGGGCCGAGGTCGGCAACACGGACTCCCGCGCGGTGGCGCTGCGGGCGGGCTTCACCTTCGAGGGGACCCTGCGGGCGGCCCTGGAGAGCGACGGCACGCTACGGGACGCCTGGCTCGGCTCCCTGCTCCCGTCGGACCTCGGACTGTCCGGCAGGACCGCCTACCTCCCGGCCCGTGCCGACGCCTCCGCCGCCGTGTCCGGCGGTACGGGCCCGGAGCGCGCCGCGGCCGCCGGCGGCGACCGGCCCTGAGCGACGGCCCCCGCCCCGGTCCGCACGCAGGTCGCGGGCCCGGATTCCGGTATCCGGTGGCCGCGCGCCCGGACCGGCGCACGCGGGGGCCGGGACCGTACTGTCAGTGGCGCCGTCTATCGTGCGGTACATGACCACGCAGCCACCGCCCGTCGTCGAACTCTCCGCTGACGAGGCCCGCCGGATAGCCCTGCGCGCCCAGGGCTTCCTCGGCGCGCCGGACCGGCGGGCCGGGGTGCGGGGGGTGCTGCGGCACCTCGGAGCCGTCCAGCTCGACACGATCTCGGTCCTGGCCCGATCCCATGAACTGGTCCCCTACGCCCGGCTGGGCGCCGTCGGCCGCCCCGCGGTCGACTCGGCGTACTGGACCGGGGGCCACAGCTTCGAGTACTGGTCGCACGCCGCGTGCGTACTGCCCGTCGAGGAGTGGCCGCACTTCGCCTTCCGCCGCCGCGCCTACCGGGCCCACCCCCAGTGGCACCACGATCTGCCGGACGGCGCCTATGACAAGGTGATCGCCCAGCTGCGCGCCGAGGGCCCGCTGACCGCGACCGAACTGGGCGGCGCGAAGAACGGCGGGGAGTGGTGGGACTGGTCCGCCTCCAAGATCGCCGTCGAGCGGGCGCTGATGTACGGCGAGGTGGTCTGTGTCGAACGGCGCGGCTGGAAGCGGGTGTACGACCTGGCGGAGCGGGCGATCCCGGCCCCGCTGCTGGCGGCCGAGCCGGACGACGCGGAGTGTCTGCGGCGGCTGGTCGGGCTCGCCGGGCAGGCGCTGGGCGTGGGCACCCGCTCGGACATCACGGACTACCACCGGCTGAAGGGCGAGCACTTCGACTCGGTGATCGCGGACTCGGGCCTGGTCCCCGTCTCCGTCGAGGGCTGGTCCAAGCCCGCCTGGGCCGATCCGTGGGCGCTGTCGACGCCGCCCCGGGGGCGGCACCGGACGACCCTGCTCTCCCCGTTCGACTCCCTGATCTGGGAGCGGGCGCGAACCGAGCGGATCTTCGGCTTCGCCCACCGGCTGGAGGCGTACGTCCCCAAGCAGAAGCGGATCCACGGCTATTTCGCGATGCCGCTGCTGTCCGGCGGACGGCTGCTGGGCCGGGTGGACCCGGCCCGCGAGGGACGCACCCTGGTGGCCCGGCAGACCTCACTGGAGTCACCGAAGGCCGTCGGGCCGATGGCCAAGGCGCTGCGCGAGGCGGCGGAGTGGGTGGGCTGCGACAGCGTACGGATCGAGCGCGTCGACCGGCCCGAACTGGCCGCGCCGCTGATCGCCGCCCTCGGCTGACACCGGGGACCGTGCCGGGCCGCCGTCCGGCACCGGCACGACCGGGTCAGCGGCTCACCGGATCTCCAGGATCTTCTCCCGCATCGCGTAGACCACGGCCTCCATCCGGGAGTGCAGCTGAAGCTTCTCCAGGATGTTGCGGACATGGTTCTTCACGGTGTTCTCCGAGATGAACAGCTCCTTGGCGATATCGCGGTTGTTCATCCCGGTGGCGACGAGCTTGAGGACCTCCAGCTCCCGGTCGGTGAGCCGGGGCGCGGGCACCAGTCGGCGCTCGTCGGTCCGCTGGATCATGGACTTGAACTCGGTCAGCAGCTTGGACGCCATCGACGGGCTGATCTGCGACTGGCCGTCGGCCACCGCGCGGATCGCGGTGGCGACCTCGTCGGTGGAGATCTCCTTGAGGAGATAGCCGGTGGCCCCCGCCTTGATCGCGTCGTAGAGGTCGGCCTCCTCGTCGCTGATCGTCAGCATGATGATCTTCGCGCTGGGGGCCACCTCCTTGATGGAGGTACAGGCTTCGATCCCGCCGCGCCGGGGCATCCGGACATCCATCAGGACGATGTCCGGCAGCAGGTCGGCCGCCTTGTCGACGGCCTCGGCGCCGTCCCCGGCCTCGCCGACGACCTGGATGTCCTCCTCATGGGCGAGGACGATCTCCAGCCCTCTGCGGAAGAGGGCGTGGTCGTCGACCACCAGGACCCTGATCGGCTCGGCGCGGGGGCCGCCCGTCACTGCCTCGTCGGCCGTGTCCCGGGCGTCGGCGGTGTCGTGATGAACCGGTCCGAAGCTGTCCGCCATCGTTCCTCCCCCTGAGATCAGGGTCCGAAGGGCATGTTCGTTCCACCAACGCCGGTGCGTAGGGCACCCGTTGGCACGACGCCATGCTTTCACGTCCGGCCGCCGACGCGGTGATCCTCGGGGCGCACGGTGGTGCCCCCGAGGGCGCACGGGGCGCTTCGGGGGCACTGACGGTCAGCCGTACGACTCCTGAGGGGCGGCGGGATCAGCCGCCGAGCGCGCCTCCGGCACCGCCCGCCTCGGAACCGGCCAGGGGGTCGGTCTCCAGATGGATGACGCCGTAGTCGTAGGCGTGCCGCCGATAGACGACGCTGGGCTGCTTCGTCTCGGAGTCGACGAAGAGATAGAAGTCGTGTCCGACCAGCTCCATTTCGTAGAGCGCCTGGTCGAGGGTCATCGGGGCGGCCGTATGGACCTTCTCGCGGACCACCAGCGGCCCTTCGCCCTGCACTTCCAGCGAGCCGATTTTCGTGGTGGGAATGGTTTCCGTCGCCAGGTCGTCGGCGATGTGTCCATTGGCGTTCAATTCGGCGACGCCGGGGACCACATCCGCCACTTCCGCCGCCGACAGCCTGCCGTTGCCACGCCGAGTGCTGCGCTTGTCGTGCTGCTTGCGCAGCCGTGCTTCCAATTTGCCGGTGGCCAGATCGAGCGCCGCGTACGGGTCGTTGGCCGACGCCTCGGCCCGGATCACCGGGCCTCGGGAGTGGAGCGTGATCTCCACACGGTCGGACCGGTCGGCCAGCCGCGGGTTGTGCTCCTTGGACACCTCGACGTCCAGGCTGATCACCTTGGCGTCGAGCTTCTGGATCTTGTCCAGCTTCAGCTTCTCGGCCACGTGCTTGCGGAACCGCTCGGGCACCTCGGTCTTGCGGCCCTTGACGACGATGTCCACGCAGAACTCCGTTCCCGGATTGCCCCGCTCCCTCTGCGGCCGCGGGGCGTCTCCCTCTTGCACCAGACCCCGGTGATGAACCGGAGTCCCGGACTAGGCGACTTTCACCTCCTCCTCCCCAGTCGACAAGGTCCCCACCCATCGCCTTCCGGGGTATTTGCTGCCCCGGAATCCCGGACCCATGCCACGGCTCCGCATTCGACGAGGTGGGGTTCGTCAATCCCCACTTCCACACCACCGAACATAGCCCCAGAACACCTGTCTCGGCACCCGCTACCAGCGCGTACCTTCCTCCGGTGGTTTTCCTTCTCACTGATTGCAACGTTTACCCCACGCAACAGGTTCCTGTTCCGCCGGTTCCCCTTCCGCCGGAAAGGAGTCCGCGGGCGCCGCGACCACCGCGGCGAAGGCCGCTCCCGCCGTCCGCAGCGCCCGCACGGCCTCCGTCAGGGATGCGCCGGTGGTGATCAGATCGTCCACCAGCACCACCGTGCCGCCCGCCGACAGCCGTACGGCGGTATCGGCGGCCCGGAGCGCCCCGGTCAGATTCACGACCCGCTCACGGGCCGTGAGACCGGCCTGGTCCGCGACCGGGCGGCACTGCCGGAGCACCGGCAGGACGACCGCGTCCGTGCCCGTGCGCCGCAGCTCACCGGCGGCGGCCAGGGCGATCCGCCGGGCGGCGTCGTGCCCCCGGGCCCGTACCGCCGCCCGGGCCGAGGGCACCGGGACCAGCAGCAGCGGCCCGCCCCGCGCACCGCCCTCACCGCCCGTCCGGCCCGGCCCGCGCGTCCTGCGTGTCCCGCCGGTCCCGGGGGTCCCGTACGGTCCGGTGGGCCGCCCGGGGCCGCGTACGCCGTCACACCGGCCCGGCACGGACCGGACGGCCGACGGGTCCGGTCCGGACACGACCGCCCGCACGGCCCCCGCGAGCGCGATCCCCAAGGGCCGGGCCAGCCCCAGGTCACCCCGCTCCTTGTGGGCGAGCAGCACCGCCCGTACCGCGTCGGCGTACGGCGCCGCCGCGCAGACCACCGGCAGCCCCGGGGGCACCGGGTCCGGTCGCACCCGGCGGGCCGGGGAGCCGTACAGCTCCGCCGCGCACTCCTCGCACAGCGGTGTCCGGGGCACACCGCAACCACCGCATGCGGCCGGCAGCACCAGGCCGGAGATCTCGCGCCACCATCCCCGCATGACGTCACTGTGCCCCGGGCCGGGACACCCCGCCACCCCCTGTGGACAACCCGAGGACCCACCGACCCACGGACCGGCCCGGCAGCGGGTCAAGCCGCCGGAACGGGCAAGGCAGGCCCGGACAGGCCGGACCGGGGCGGCGGCTCAGCCGGGATAGACCGGTGACGAACCCTTCGGTACCACCGTCTGCCAGGTCGCCCCCGCGGGCAACTGCACGATGCCCTCCTCCTGGGAGTGCGCGACCAGCGGATGCCCGTCGTCGTTGGAGGCGGAGATGGACCGCACCTGATTGAGCCCGGGCAGCACACTCGCGGCGGAGGTGTAGCCGTCGGTGTGCAGATAGCGCAGCTGCTGCACACCGCCCGCCTCCCGGCCGACGACGACGAGCCGGCTGGGCCCGGCCCAGGAGAACGCGGTCACGGCCTCCATCTGGGGCGCGGCGGGCCGCAGCCCGGTCACGGAGACACCGTCGGGGTCGTCCCGGGACCCGGTCCGCTCCACCCGCCCGATGTGCAGAGCCGTCTTCCCGTCCTTCTCCAGCAGCAGCGCGATCCGCGCCCCGTCGGCCGACACCTTCAGGGACTCGATCCGCGCCCCGTCGGGATCGGGCTCGATCGGCACCTCCACCGGCACCTCCGCGCCGTCCGCCAGCCGCAGCAGGGCGGGCTTCGCCGGGTCGCGGTCGGCGATCCACAGATCACCCGAACCGTCCCAGCTGGGCGCGGTGAGCCGGTCCTCCGGGGTCTTGCCCTGGCTGGCGAGGGTGGGCGGGACGGGGTCGCCGCTGGTGACGATCGACGCGATGTGCAGCCGGGCCCCGTCGGCGGTGACCGCGGCGCCCCGCCGCTCGTCCCGGGAGACGGCGACCGCGCCCATCGGGATCTGTCCGGTGCCCAGCGGCCCGGGCACCGGCTCGGCCACGGCGTCCTTGCCGTCGCCGGTGAGCCCGGCGAGCTGCTTCTTCTCATTGAGGAAGTACTGCCGGGCGGGCCGTCCGGCCGTCTCCTGATCGGCGGCGTACTCCCGTTCATGACCACTGGAGAGGGTGCACAACTGGGAGCCGTCGGACCGCTGGAGCTCGATCTGCTCCACCCGGACCGCGGAGAGGTCCTTCAGGGTGAACATGATCTGGGCGGCCATCTTGCGGCACTGTGAGCGGCCCGCGTTGGACGCCTTCTCGTTGAGCGGCACCTCCAGCACGTCACGGTCGTCGGTGGTGAGGGCCGTGACGCCCTTCGCCAGGGCCGTACCGGTGGGGAAGGGCGATTCCACGACGGGCGCCAGCCAGTTCGTCGGCCCGTCGAGGAGCGCCTTCACGGACTGGGTGACCGGGTCCATCTTGGTGACGGGGTCCATCCGCTGCCGGATGAAGACCGGATCGGCGACCACCTTGTTCTGCCCGCTGGCGAAGTAATACTTATTAACGGAACGGTAGTTCCGCTGGAAGTCCGACTGGCCGAGCACCAGTCCGTGCGGCAGGGCGTCGATCCGCCACTCGCCGTCGCCGTCCTGCCGCGACACATGGATGGTGAACCGGTAGTCGTCGGGCGTGAGCGCCTGGTACGCCTGCTGGTCGTCGACCTCGGCGATCCGGGTCCCCGTCATCGGGAAGTCGACGCCCTGCCGGTCCCAGGTGTCGCGCTGCGGCTGCGGCCGGGGCGTGGGGGCGACGGCGAGTACGGTCGTACGGTCCTGCGGACGCCAGTCGCGCGACGTCTTGGGCGACAGATAGGCCCGGGCCGTGGCGTAGTCGGCGTCGTCGCTGGTCATGGCCTCCAGGAAACCGTTGATGATCTCCTGCGGCCCGGCGCCCTTACGGGGGGCGACGGGGTGGACCCGTACCTGCGCGTCCGCCCGCGGCGACGCCTTCACGGCCTGTACGTCACCCCTGTCGGGCATCGCGGCACACCCGGTGAACAGGATCCCGGTCCCGCCGAGCAGGGCGCCCAGCCGCCGGGCGCCACGGCCGCGGGCCGCACGGGGGTCAGCGGCCACGAGTCGTGTCCTCCTGGTCCGGGGAGGCGGGGGCGGGCCCCGCGGTCGAGAAGTCGTCCGGCCGTTCGCCGGGCGCCCGGGCGACGACCCGGGCACCGTTGCCGGGGAGCGCCGCCGGATCGACATTGTGCGGGGCCTCGCAGTGCGTACCGGACGGGCGCGGCGGCACCGGCAGCGGCGGCCGTGACCCCGCCGGATGCTGGACGGGTACGGAGGCCAGCAGCCGGTCCGTGCCACCGCCCGCGGCCGGCCGGTCGGTCCGCCGGGACCCGGCGCGCTCCCGGTTCTGCCGGGAGTCCTCGGGCTCCAGCGGTATCGGGGAGCCCCGCAGGGGTTCGTCGGCGGTCCGCGGCAGGGTGAGCCGGAACTGGGAGCCGCCGCCGGGCTCGCCCCACGCCTGGAGCCAGCCGCCGTGCAGCCGGGCGTCCTCGACGGCGATGGAGAGCCCGAGGCCGGTCCCCCCGGTGGTACGGGCCCGGGCCGGGTCGGCGCGCCAGAACCGGTTGAAGACCCGGGTGGCCTCGCCGGGCTTCAGCCCGACGCCGTAGTCGCGGACGGCCACGGCGACCGCGCCGCCCGCCGCCGCGAGCCGGACGACGACGTCCCGGCCCTCGCCGTGCTCCACGGCGTTGACGACCAGATTGCGCAGTACGCGTTCGACCCGGCGGGCATCGGCCTCGGCGACGACGGGCTGGTCGTCGCCGATGACACGTATCCGGCTGCCCTTGCGTTCGGCGAGGGGCTCGGCGCCGCCGATGACCCGGCGGACGACCTCGCGCAGATCTATCGGCTCGGCCTCCAGGGCCGCGGCGCCCGCGTCGAACCGGCTGATCTCCAGCAGATCGGAGAGCAGCGACTCGAACCGGTCGAGCTGGTCGCCAAGGAGTTCGGCGGAGCGCGCGGTCACCGGATCGAAGTCGATCCGGGCCTCGTGGATGACGTCGGCGGCCATCCGGACCGTGGTCAGCGGGGTCCGGAGCTCGTGCGAGACATCGGAGACGAACCGCCGCTGCATCCGCGACAACTCCTCCAGCTGCTGGATCTTCAGCTGAAGGTTCTGGGCCATCTTGTTGAAGGCTTCGCCCAGCCGGGCGATGTCGTCCTCGCCGGTGACCTTCATCCGCTCCTGCAACCGGCCCGCGGAGAGCCGTTCGGCGATCCCGGCCGCCATCCGTACGGGGGTGACGATCTGCCGGACCACCAGCCAGGCGATGGCGCCGAGCAGGACGACCAGGAAGAGCCCGGCGGTGGCCAGGGTGCCCCTGACCAGGTTCAGCGACTGCTCCTCCTGGGCGAGGGGAAAGACGTAGTACAGCTCGTACGGCTCGTCGTCGGCGTCGTTCAGCTGGATACCGACGGCCAGTCCGGGCTCGGACGACCGCACGTCGTTGCTGTAGCCGATCGACATGAAGGCCCGTTTGGTACGGGTGTCCTGCTGGACGGCGTGCCGCAGCTTCTCCGGGATCGACGCGGGGTCGACCTCGCCGGACGTCCGGGGCGCGCGGGAACCCGCGCCCGCGTCGTCGGAGCTGAGGGCCACCACGTGGAAGGCGCCCTGCCCGCCGCTGGCCAGCCGCTCCACCAGGTCGGTCCGCCAGGAACTGGTGGCCGTGGGGCCGTCCTGGCCCGCGCCGTCGGGGCCGCCGGGCGTCAGCGGTGCGGTGACCGCCTCACGCGCCACCTGGAACCCACCGGCGGCCTGGCTCTCGGCCGCCCTGCCCTTGGCGTCCAGCAGGCCGTTGCGGACCTGGCCGATGACGACGAACCCGAGGAGGACGACGACACCGACGGACATCAGCAGGGTGGTGGCGACGATCCGCAGCTGGATATTGCGCCGGTAGAGCCGGACCGCGGGCAGCAGCGGACGCCGCACCCAGTGCATCACGATCCTCAGCAGCAGCCTGCTGGGCTCCCCGTCCTGACCGGACCGCCGGCCGCGCAGAAGACGCCCCAGCCAATGGGGCCGCACCGGCCCCGGTCCGGGCACGGCAGCCCGCCCCCCACGGCCCCCCGGCTTCCCGGGCTGCGGAGCAGCACTGCCGCCGGGCATATCAGCTCGGTCCCGCCTTGTAACCGACACCACGGACGGTCACCACGATCTCGGGGCGCTCGGGATCCTTCTCGACCTTGGAGCGCAGCCGCTGGACATGCACATTGACCAGCCGGGTGTCCGCGGCGTGCCGGTACCCCCACACCTGCTCCAGCAGCACCTCACGGGTGAACACCTGCCACGGCTTGCGGGCCAGCGCCACCAGCAGATCGAACTCCAGCGGAGTCAGCGCGATGGACTGCCCGTCACGCTTCACCGAGTGCCCGGCCACATCGATCACCAGATCACCGATGGTCAGCTGCTCCGGCGCGGGCTCCTCCGAACGCCGCAGCCTGGCCCGGATCCGGGCGACCAGTTCCTTCGGCTTGAACGGCTTGACGATGTAGTCGTCCGCCCCGGACTCCAGTCCGACCACGACGTCCACGGTGTCGCTCTTCGCCGTGAGCATCACGATCGGAACCCCGGACTCCGCCCGGATCAACCGGCACACCTCGATGCCGTCCCGGCCCGGCAGCATCAGATCCAGCAGCACCAGATCCGGCTTTGCCTCCCGGAACGCGGCGAGCGCCTTGTCGCCGTCCGCCACGAACGACGGCTCGAAACCCTCACCACGCAGCACAATCCCGAGCATCTCGGCCAGTGCGGTGTCGTCGTCGACGACCAGGACTCGTCCCTTCATAATCGACATCATCCCATTACCTCACGTCTGACATACCGCTCGGTGAGATAGGTCACTGACCTGTGACGATGTTTGCCCTGAGCTGCTGGTATCCGTCGGTGTCCGCTGCCGTTGATGTCAGCAGCGGATGTCAGGGCTGATCCGGGAGGGGCCTGCCGGTTCCGCGAAGCGGGTTCGGCCGGCCCCTCTAGGCGTCTGGGTGGTTGTCCAGCAGGGCCATGAGGGTCGCGTGGTGCCGGTCCAGGGTCTCTATCCCGCTTTGGCGGGTGGAGTCGATCAGCCATTGCGGAGGGTAGCCCGGGATGGTGGAGGTTTTCCACACGTTCACCTGACCCTCCAGGGTGTCCAGGATCTGGCCCAGGGTGTGTTCGACTCGGATGTGCCAGGGCCGTGCCGACATGATGAACAGGTCGACCTTGAGCGCCGCGAGGAGGGGCTGCACGTTATCGCCGTCTCGGTAGTCCTCGGGGTTCAGGGGCTCGATGTGCATCATGTTCTCGATGCCTTCCTTGCGAAGTCGCCGGGCCAGCGCCGCGCAGGCATCCAGATCGAGGGAGTCGGCGGTCACGAGTGCACCGAGGGCCGCTGAGCATTCGGACGCTAAGGAGAACCTGTCAGGGGTCATGGGGAAATCATCCTCTCGGGACGAGTGCGGAAGAAGCGGGACTGCGTGAGGTCGGTGGAACGGCTTTGGGCGGGAGCTGCCAGGGGGCGAGAGATCGGGGGCCCGTAAGCTTCCGCGACTCGGGCAGTCTCTGGACCTGCCCGCAATAGTCCGAGTGGGCCCCCGATCTTCGAGGCTCGCCCCCTGGTGGCTGCCTAAAGCCGTGGAACCGACCGGCCCCCGCCCCGGTCCTGCTCCTCTCTATATGCCTCTGCTCGGTCGCCCTTCGGCCTCGTGCTGGAGGGGCCGGTCCGGGTGTGCTGGCTCCCGTGGGTGTGCTTGGTTCTGCGTGGTGCCTCTGGTGGTTGGGCTGGGTGTCCAGGGGATCCGGCAAGGGGCTGGGTGTCGGCAGGGTGGGCGTGGGCCTGGCCCGGTGGCTCTCGGAGTCCGGAGGGTGCTTTTGGGCGGGACGAAAGCGTCTAGCGGGCTACCCCGTGGCGCTTGTCGGCGCGGGGGCCGCAGCCCGGGGGGAGCGGGCCGAAGGCAGGAGCGCACCCCGGAGCGGCGGCCACCGAGCGGCCGGTCACTGACCGGCCGTGGTGTGCCCGTAGCGACGGCTTCGAGTAGAAGCCGATCGGCATGCCCCCGCCGGATGCTCGCAGAGCAAGAGCACCGAAGACAGGCCGGAAGCGCCTCCCGGGAGACACCCGTACAGCACCGCCGAGACCACCCGAAGAACCCCGACCGCATCCGACTGAGCGACGACCGTGAACGATGGGCGCCTCCCCACCGGTCGGCCCGCGATCCCTCGACACTCCCCCATCAGGCAAGAACGCCTCGACGGGAGTCCCGACTCTGAAGACCCCGGCACCCCCTCCCCGCCGAAGGCGGGGTCTTGATGAGGTAGAGAAACTTGTAACAACTCAGGCTGGGGCCACGTAGCAAAGGGCTGTGATCGTCTGGCCAGACCCAAAGGTGTGGGCAGTCTCGCCGATCTTGCGCCAGCCAAGGCGCTCGTAGAGACGTATGGCGGCAGTGTCCTTGGACATGACATCAAGGACGAGCCGTAGGCCATGATCGCGCCCGTAGGCCATGGCCGCCTCGGTCAACGTCCTTCCCAAGGCGTACTTCCGCGCGAACTGGACGACGAACAGCCTCGCCAGCACAGCTATGCCGCTGAGATCATCGCCACTCTGCTCGATCCATATGGACACTGCGTCTTCGCCCTGAGGTCTCATGACCGCGACATGGCCAACGATCCGACCCTCAGCTTCTGCCACCCAGGCCGCGACGACACCGTCAGATCTCACCCAGGCCCTTGGGTCCTCCACTCCCTCGACCGGATACCCGTCACTCCTATGTACCTCCACCAACGCGGAGGCGGCACCGGGGAGATCGTCTTCCTCGAAGGGACGTACAGCGGCAGCCGTCACTATGGGTCCTCTCATTCGACAGGGAGTTCGTAGAGCAGGCCGGTTCGGTCGGCACGGTGGACGTAGCGGGACACCTCAAACGGCGTCCCATCCTGATCCAGGCTGGTATGCAGGACCTCCAGCACGGGCACGCCCGGCGGGAGGCCGAGTGTCGATGCTTCCGCTGGCGTCGGCATCCTCGCGCTGATCTCGTCCCGTACTCGCGTCATAACGTGGCCTAGATCCTCAAGGCGGCCGTAGATGCCGTCTTTCCCGGTCTTGGCCTGCATGAGCAGGGTTCCTTGGGCTTCATCCCACCGGATGTACGTAGAGACGATCTGCACAGGCTCGTCATCCGCGAAGTAGTGGTTCTCTCGGTGAACCACGCTCTCCTCATCCGCGTTCACCTTCAGCCGCTCTGCCACGTCTGCGGGCGGTTTCTCCCGAGTGATCGACGGAACGTCGATACGTGCTGTCTTGCCCTGGCGCTTCGCCTCAAGCCGGAACGGGGTGAGACCGGTCTCCCGGTTCTTGATCGAGTAACGGTCACTGCCGAACCTGAACAGCCGCCGGGGCTCGCGCACGAAAACTCCGCGCCCGTGCTCGGCCGTCACGAGTCCCTGTTCGGCAAGGAGGCGAACAGCCTCGCGGGCCGTGTTCCTGGCAGCGCCGTACTTCTCAGCGAGTGCGCGTTCGGACAGCAGCTTGTCGCCACTGCGTAGCTTTCCACTCTCGATCTGGAGGCGGAGTTCCTCAGCGATTCGCCTGCTCGGAGGCGGCGGGGTCGAAGGGCCGGATGGGGTCATGTCAGCCAGCTTAGCAACTGGCTCAAGCCAGCAGCTTGACCCCGGGCCCCCTTCATGCTCAACTGGCTTAAGCCAGTAAGTGGCTCAAGCCAGTTGGCCCCGCTTCGGCGTGGCCCGAAGGGAGTTCACATGCCGTCCTTCAAGATCGATCTGTCGTCCGCTGTGGTGTTCGTGGCGACGGCGCCGGTGCCGAAGCTGGTGAGCAAGGCGTCGGGTGAGGTTGCGATGGACCGGGAGACCGGTGCCCCGCTGGCGACGGTGGGTCTGCTGGTGTCGGACGAGGGGGAGGGGAACCTCTACCAGGTGACCATCCCGAAGACGGGGCTCCCGGAGACGCTGGTCCCGGGGACGCCGGTGTCGGTGGTCGGTTTGCGGGCCCGGGACTGGGAGAACACGTTCAACGGCCAGACCCGGCACGGGATCAGCTTCCGCGCCGTCGCGATCGCCCCGGCGGCCTGACGTGGTGACCGATCTCCCGCTGTGGGTGGAGGCTTCCGGCGTCTTAGCGGGCGCCGGTGGCCTCGGCCTCGCGAAGTACCGGGCGCCCCGGGTGTACTGGACGCTGGTCGGCCTCCCGGTGACCCGGGTCCGGCTCGCCGCCTCCTACGCCTCCACCATGGAGGTGTGCGGGCTGACGGTGCAGCCGTCGGATCTGCGGATCTTCATGACGCGGACGGTGGCCCGGCGCGAGGTGCGGCAGGTGCCGCCGAAGGTCCGCCGGGTCCGGGGTACCTCGACCGGGCTGCGGGTGACCCTGCGGCTCCCGGCCGGGATGGAACCCGCCGACATCGCCGCCGCCTCCGAGCGTCTGCGTCACGCCTGGGGTGTCCGCTCGATCACCGTGGCGGAGCCCCGGCCCGGGTTCGTCGAACTGCGGATGACCGGCTACGACGTTCTTCGCCGGGTGCGTCTGCCCCGGTCCGCCCGGCCGCGTGACCTGATGGTCCCGGCCGCGCTGCGGGACGACGGCACCCCGTTCGTGCGGGACTACCGGACCGTTCCCCACGCCCTGACCCTGGGCGCGAACCAGTCGGGGAAGTCGATGTACCAGCGCAACCTGATCGCCGGGCTCGCCTGCCTGCCGGTCGCGCTGGTGGGGATCGACTGCAAGCGGGGGGTCGAGCTGGCGCCGTTCGCGCCCCGGCTCTCCGCCTTCGCGACCACCCCGGACGAGGCATCCGGCCTCCTGGACGCCCTGGTCGGCGAGATGGAAGCCCGCTTCGACCTCCTCAAGCAGCACGGCGCCTCCGACATCTGGGCCCTGCCCGAAGGGGTCCGGCCGGTGCCGGTCGTCCTGTTCGTGGACGAGGTGGCGGAGCTGTTCCTCACCTCCTCACGCAAGGACGAGGAACGGCGGGACCGGATGGTCACCGCCTCGATCCGGCTGGCCCAGATGGCCCGTGCCGCCGGGATCTACCTGGAGATCTGCGGCCAGCGCTTCGGCTCCGACCTCGGACGCGGCGCTACGACGCTCCGCGCCCAGCTCACCGGCCGGGTCGTCCACCGGGTCAACGACAAGCAGACCGCCGACATGGGACTGGGCGACATCGCCCCGGACGCCGTGGTCGCGGTCACCACGATCCCGCCCGACCGCCCCGGCGTCGCGATCGCCGGAGACACCTCCGGCGGCTGGTCCCGGATCCGTACCCCGCACATCACCGCCGACGACACCGCCGCCGTCTGCGCCCGCTACGCGCACCTCGCGCCCCGGCTGCCGTCCCTCGCGCCCTGGCGACCCCTCACGGTCACCGCCCCCGCCGCCCCCGCCGTCCCCGGCGCCCCGGCGGTCAAGCCCCGGCCCGTCACCGACTGATCCGGAAGGAACCCGCTGTGGCTGCCCGGAAGAAGACCACCAGCAAGACCACCACCCCGGCCCCGTGCCCGGAGTGCGGCGGCGCCGGAGAGATCGCCGAGACCGTTCGCATCGGCCGCAAGCGGCGCGAGACCGGTCACCGTCAGACCTCGATGTGCCCCGGCTGCTGGGGCACCGGCACCGCCTGACTCACCGTCAGCGTCACCCCTGGCCGGACCGCCCGGCCGGGCCCGTATCCCAGAAGGGAGGAGACATGCGCCGGATCCGCGTAGACGCGGTCCTGGTCCAGGCGGTGATCGCCGCCACGCTCTCCTTCGCTCACATCCATGACCTCGCCGCCGCCGCCGGACAGAGCGGGTGGAAAGCCTGGCTCTACCCCATCAGCGTCGATCTGCTCCTGGTCGCCGCCTGGCACCGCCTCCGCTCCGGCCACGGCCGGGCGTCGGGCTGGTGCTGGTTCCTCATCGCCCTGGCCGCGTCGCTGGGCGCGAACATCGCGACCGCCGGACTCCTCGACCTCGGCTCCCCGCCCGCGTGGCTGCGGGTCCTGGTCGCCGGATGGCCCGCCATCGCCTTCCTCGGCGGCACCCTCCTCGCCCACACCCCGCCCAAGACCGACACCGACCCCGGCCCCGTCCCCGTCCCCGGCCCCGTCCCTCCGGCCGTCGCCGACGACGAGGTACCGGAGCAGGCACCGGCACTGCCCGAGCCGCCGCCGCAACCCCCGGCCCCGGCCATCGAACCCGCCCCGGAGCCCGAGCCGGTTCCCGAGCCCGAGCCCGTACCTGTGACCGTCCCGGCCCCCGTGGTTCCGGTGGCGCTCATCGGTCACGCCCAGAAGATCGCCGACGCCCACCGGACCACAACCGGCAACCGGATCGATGCCGACACCCTGTGCGCCCGCCTCGGTGTCCCCGCCCCGATGGCCTCCGCCATCGCCGCCCAACTCACCTGACCGGAGGTCAGATCCAGTGACCCGCCCTGTCCGCTTCCGCAACATGCGCCGTCTCGGCCCGGTCGAGGTCGGCACCTACCTCGACCGCCGGGGACGCGAGCTGCACACCGCCGCCTGCACCGCCCCGCGCTGCGGCTTCTCCGCCGACTACACCAGCCGTGCCGCCGCCGAACTCGCGGCCCGCACCCACCGCTGCGCGGTCTGAAAGAGGTGATCAGCATGCGTGGACCTGAGGACCAGTTCGCCGCCGGGCACATCCCCGCCGACGTGATGCGACGCCTCCCGCCCGGAACCGACCCCCGCCGGGTCGTGATCGTCCAGACCGCGCCCCGCTCCTACACCGGCCCGATCCTGCTGGCGATCACCATCAGCGGCGGCGTCGCGCTCGTCGTCCTGATGATCGCCGTCACCCTTCACGTGGCCTCGGTCGCCGCCGTCGCCGTCCTCTCCGCCTCCGGCGGCGTCGGCCTCACCCTCGCCCGCACCAAGAACCGCAAGTCCTAGCGAACCAGGAAGGAGCCCCTAAATGGGCCTGTTCTCCCGCAAGACCGAGGAACCCTCCAGCAACCCGGCCATGACCGAACTCGGACGTGAGTTCGCGATCGCCCGGCGTCACGGCGACCGCAAGACGATGCGCCGCATCGGCCGCCAGTACAGCGACACCGCCCGCACCGACACGGACGCCGCGTCCTTCCAGCGGGGCCAGCAGGAGTACGACTCCATCCCGCCCGTCCCCCGCTTCGGCCAGCGCCGCCGCCGCAGCTAACGGCCCCCGGGGCGGCCTCAACCGCCAAGTTTCCGCCGCCCCAGGCGCCTGCACCTCTTCCTGATCCAACGGACCCGAAAGGGAGATCCCATGATGCCCCAGCACACCCCCGCCCCGGAGCAGATTTGCCCGGACTGCGACGGCTTCCCCGTCGTCACGATCACCACCGGTACCCGCCACCCGGACGGCTCCCGCGCCACCCTCAAGGCCACCTGCCCCACCTGCCACGGGACCGGCACCACCCCGGCCCCCCGCCCGGCGGTCACCCATGTCTGACCTCACCCCCACCCCGGACCGGCCCGGCCTCCACATCACCGCGCCCACCCGCAACCAGCCCGCTCGCGCCTCGGCGGTCTGCCCCTGCGGCGCCTCCGCCACCGCGACCGGTGACGCCCCCGTCCGCGCCCTCATCGACGGCTACACCGCCCACCACGGCCCCGCCCACCACGGGGGCGCCCGGTGAGCACTCCCACTCTGATGGGACCGGACCCGGCCACCCTCGCCGACGCGCTGAGGGTGGCCGGGCTCCCCGGTTTCGACCGCTGGCAGGACCAGGTACGCCGGACCGGCGGCTGCTCCGACCCGATCCACCTCACCGGCACGACCGCCACCCGCGACCGGGCCACCGGCCAGACCATCCACACCTACTCCACCGACACCGAGCCCGGCGGACTGCTCCGGATCGCCTGCGGCAACCGCCGCGCGTCCCGCTGCCCGGCCTGCGCCTGGACCTACGCCGGAGACACCTACCACCTGATCCGCGCCGGACTCGTCGGCGACCCGGCCAAGGGCGTCTCCGACACGGTCCGCGATCACCCCCGGGTCTTCGCCACCCTCACCGCCCCCAGCTTCGGCCCCGTCCACAACCGCCCCGGCGACCACCCGTGCCGCTGCGGCTTACGCCACCCCGACGACGCCCCCGAACTCGGCACCCCCCTCGACCCGGCCACGTACGACTACGCCGGAGCCGTCCTCTGGAACAACCACTCCCCCGACCTGTGGCGGCTCTTCACGATCTACCTCCGCCGACAGATCGCCCGCCTCGCCGGACTCACCCAGAAAGACGCCCACGCCCAGGCCCGCATCGCCTACGCCAAGGTCGCCGAGTACCAGAAACGGGGCTCGATCCACTTCCACGCCGTCATCCGCTTCGACGGACCCGACGGCCCCGACTCCCCGCCCCCACCGTGGGCGACCCTCGCCCTTCTGACCGACGCCATCCGGGCCGCCGCCGCCCGCGTCGCCGCCGACATCCCGCCCGCCGACGACCACCCCGCCCGAACCCTGCGATGGGGCACCCAGCTCGACATCCGCCCCATCAAGGCCCTCGGCGACGGCACGGACATCACGGAGCAGGCGGTTGCCTCCTACGTCGCCAAGTACGCCACCAAGGCGGCCGAGACCACGGGCACCCCGGACCACCCCATCGGCAACAAGGAAGCCCTCGTCCTCCTCGGCATCGCCGACCACCCCCGGCGCCTGATCGAAACCTGCCTCGACCTGGACCCCGTCTACCCGGACCGCAAGCTCCGGGCCTGGGCTCACATGCTCGGCTTCCGGGGCCACTTCTCCACCAAGGCCCGCCGGTACTCCACCACCCTCGGCACCCTCCGCCAGACCCGCGCCGACTACCGCGCCCGCCAAGAGCGGACCGCCCTCGGCCTGCCCGACCCCGACGACCACCCCGAGGCAACCACCCTCGTCGTCGCCCACTGGACCTACGCCGGACACGGCCACACCCCCGGAGAATCCTGGCTCGCCGCCACCATCCACCGAGACATCCAAGCCAGCAGAGACACCGCGCGGGAGATCCGGGCCGAAGGGGAGGTTCGTTGTGGGTGACGAACTGCTGACGGTCCCTGAGGTGATGGCCCGGCTGCGGCTCGGCCGATCGACCGTGTACGACCTGATCCGCTCCCGCCGTCTCGCGTCGATGCTCGTCGGCCGGGCCCGGCGGATCCCGCTCGCTGCTGTCCAGGACTTCATCGCCCGTGAGATGGGAGGTGCTGCCTGATGGCGAAGCGGCGTCCCAACGGTGGAGGCACGGTCACCAAGCGGTCCGATGGCCGCTATCAGGCAGCCGTCTACGTGCCTCAGCCGGACGGCACGACCAAGCGGAAGTTCGCGTACGGCAGGGACTACGACGAGTGCGACCGCAAGCGCCGTGACCTGCTGAACCGTGCGGCTGACGGCATCCCCACCCCGACCCGGGACATGACGCTGGGTCAGTGGCTGGACTACTGGCTGGAGTGCATCGTCAAGCCTGACCTCTCGGCGGGCAGCTATCGCACGTACTCCCGAGCCGTTCGCAACCATCTGCGGCCTCGGCTGGGGTCCGTCGTCATGGTCAAGCTGGGCGTTAAGGAGCTGCGCGGGGCTATCACGCGCCTGGCTCAGGAGAAGACACCCCAGACAGCCCGGCACGTGCTGCGGGTTCTCTCGGCAGCCCTCACGGCTGCCATGGTCGAAGACATCGGCCTCACCCGGAACGTGGCCAAGCTCGTCCATGTCCGGGCGTCGACCAACAGCGGCAAGAGCAGAGACGCGGCGGCAGTGCTCCTGCTCCTGGCAGAGGCTCGGCAGCGGACCGTCTACTACCCGGCGTACCTGCTGCTGTGTCTGCTGGGGCTGCGGCGGGCCGAGGTGTGCGGCCTGCGTTGGGAGAACATCGATCTTGAGCAGCGGATTCTCTGGGTGGAGACACAGCGGCAGCGGACCAGTGCGGGCACGGTCGACGTGGAGCTGAAGTCCGCGACGTCGAAGGCTCCCCTTCCGCTACCGGCACAGTGCATCGCTCCCCTGCGGTGGACGCGGATGCGGACGGCTTGGCTGCGGGAATCCGCGTTCGCGGAGGGGCGGCCCTGGTTCGAGGATCCTGAGCGGCACGTGTTCATCACCCGGACCGGCCAGCCTCTCCAGGTCGCACAGCTCTACTCGACCTTGCAAGGGATCATCGCCAGTGCCGGGCTGGAACGGATGAACCTCAAGGAACTCCGGAAGTCCTGCGGCACGCTCTTGGTCCACCTTCGCGTTCACCCCAGGGTCATCAAGGCGATCCTCCGGCACAGCCGCATCTCGACCACCCTCGACATCTACGCCGAAGCACTGGATCCTGACGTGGTGGACGCGGTCGGGCAGCTTGACCGCCTGCTTCGTCAACCGTCCCGGGGGCGCCCGGACTCCGGCTGATGTCTCCCGTGGATGTCACGGCCCCTCGTTCCTGCGATCACCGCAGGTGAGGGGCCTTTCCGCTGTGCGGGATCGACATCATCCCATTACCCCACGGCCTGCACGGGTTCCGGTGAGATAGGTCACTGACCTGTGACACACGCCACCAGCCGGAACGCCAACCCTGGTCACAGCCGGTTTCCGTCCGGCTCCGGTGCGTACCGGTCCCGAACACCGGCCCGCCCGCGGCCTCGTAGGCCGTGTCGTCAAAATCCCGCCTGGCCCGCGACGCCCGGCACGCGCATTCGCCGCGTTGTCGGGATTTCCCAAGTACGTCCAGTACGAGGGAAACCCTCCGCCTTGCGACTGC
>NZ_JBFADP010000061.1:0-49052 GCF_040641415.1 Streptomyces sp. NPDC020875
CGATAATCGGCGCCGGTGACGCGGACGGTGGTCATATTGAGGTTGCCCGAGGTCGGGTATGTCAGGCCGTTCGGGTCGCCAGTACCGCGACCGCCGCGATCAGGACGATCAGCAGCGCGGCCAGCGCCACGGGCGTCAGCGACGCCAGCGGGCCATCCTGCTGGAGCCGCTCGCGGTTCGCGCGGCATACCGGGCAGCGGCCCTCGGAGACCGGGGCCGCACAGTTGGCGCACACCAGACGGTCATAGGTCATGCGCTCTCCTCCTCCCGCGCCGAGCCGCGTCCTCGCGGTCCGTCGGCACACCTCTGGTGGCAACAACGCTCCGGGCGACGCGACTGTTCCCCTACCACTGTGCCAGCTCCGGCGCGGTTCGGCGCGGGGCCCGGATTCTTCCCCCCTGCGGGGGAGCGGCAAATGGGCGTGACAATCTTCGCAACCCCGGCCGTCGACTGCGTAGCCACAGAGGGTTCGCGTAGTCTCACGCACACCTCTGCTCCCGGCTGACCCGTGGTGTGTCCCGTGATCCGATTCGCCCATGTCTCCAAGACCTATCCCAAGCAGAACCGGCCAGCGCTGCACGATGTCTCCCTGGATATCACCAAGGGCGAGTTCGTGTTCCTGGTGGGTTCCTCGGGCTCCGGCAAGTCGACCTTCCTCCGGCTGATCCTCCGGGAGGAGCGGGCCAGCCACGGAACGGTCCATGTCCTCGGCAAGGATCTGGGGAAGATCTCCAACTGGAAGGTGCCGCAGGTACGGCGGAAGCTGGGCACCGTATTCCAGGACTTCCGGCTGCTGCCGAACAAGACCGTCGCCGAGAACGTGGCCTTCGCCCAGGAGGTCATCGGAAAGCCGCGCGGCGAGATCCGCAAGGCCGTACCGCAGGTGCTCGATCTGGTCGGGCTCGGCGGCAAGGAGCGCCGGATGCCCGGTGAGCTGTCCGGTGGCGAACAGCAGCGGGTCGCGATCGCGCGGGCGTTCGTCAACCGGCCGATGCTGCTGATCGCCGACGAGCCGACGGGAAATCTCGACCCCCAGACCTCCATCGGGATCATGAAGCTGCTCGACCGGATCAACCGGACGGGCACCACGGTGGTGATGGCCACCCACGACCAGAACATCGTCGACCAGATGCGCAAGCGCGTCATCGAGCTGGAACACGGCCGCCTCGTCCGCGACCAGGCCCGCGGCGTCTACGGCTACCAGCACTGACGGCCGTGGCGGGCCCGTTTCCGTACCACCTGCGCGAGAAAGGCTGATCGCACGCGATGCGCGCCCAGTTCGTCCTGTCGGAGATCGGTGTGGGTCTCCGCCGCAATCTCACGATGACCTTCGCCGTCATCATCTCGGTCGCCCTGTCGCTCGCCCTCTTCGGCAGCGCCGTACTGCTCAGCAAGCAGGTCGGCACGATGAAGGACTACTGGTACGACAAGGTCAATGTCTCGATCTACCTCTGCAACAAGAACGACGCGCGGATCTCGAAGCAGTGCTCCAAGGGCGCGGTGACCGGCGGGCAGAAGGAAGAGATCAAGACCGAGCTCGAAAAGATGGAGATCGTCGACAAAATCCATTACGAGAGCGCGGAGCAGGCGTACAAGCGCTACAAGGAGAGCTACGGCGACACTCCTCTCGCGGATACGATCACACCGGACCAGATGCCGGAGTCGTACCGGGTGAAACTGCACGACCCGGAGAAGTACGCGGTGGTCGAGACGGCCTTCGCGGGCCGGGCCGGAGTGCAGTCCGTGGAGGACCAGCGGGACATCCTGGCCAATCTCTTCGACCTGATGAAGGGGATGAACCGGGCGGCGATCGCCCTGATGTCGCTGATGCTGCTCGTGGCGCTGATGCTGATCGTCAACACGGTACGGGTCTCGGCGTTCAGCCGGCGGCGGGAGACCGGCATCATGCGGCTGGTGGGCGCGTCCAGCTTCTACATCCAGCTGCCGTTCATCCTGGAGGCGGCGATCGCCGGGCTGCTGGGCGGGCTGATGGCGGCGGGCATGCTGATCGCGGGCCGCTATTTCCTGATCGACCACGGACTGGCGCTCGCGGACAAGATGCCGCTGATCAACTTCATCGGCTGGGACGCGGTCGCGGCCACCCTGCCGCTGGTCGTGGTGATCGGTCTGCTGATGCCGGCCCTTGCCGCTTTCGTCGCGCTGCGCAAGTACCTCAAGGTGTGACATCCGCCCCGGGCGCCGTGCGGGCAACGACCGTACGGCGCCCGACGCTTGTCCTAGACTCGGGCCCATGCCGGGCCCTGAGTTCCGCCCTCGGCCCCGCCGCTCCCGCCGCGGGGCGGCCCTGACTTTGGTCTTCGCCGGAGTGCTGGCCACCGGCGCCGTGACCGACGCGCTGCCGGTCGACCGGCCCGCCGACGACCACCGGCCACTGGCCGCGGGACCGGCCGGGGCGACCGTGGACCCCGATGCCGTGGCCCGGGCCGCGGCCGACGCGGTCGCCGAGGGCGGCTCCGGTACGAAGGCGGCCCGGGAGGTCGTCAGCCGCAGCGGCGACCGGTGGGGCGCGGTCTACGACCGGGACGAGTACGCCAGGTTCCAGCAGACCCTCGACGGCGAGTACACCGGCGTCGGGCTCTGGGCGAAGCGTTCCGCCGACGGCCGGGTGGAAGTCGCCCGGGTCCGGCCCGGCGGCCCGGCCGAGCGGGCCGGGATCCGGCCCGGCGACCGGCTGCGGACCATCGGCGGGCGCTCCGTCGAAGGCCGTCCCGTGACCGAGATCGTCGCCCTGCTGCGGGGCGACGAACGGACGGACGTCACCCTGGGCCTGGCCCGTGGCGGCCGGGCGTGGACCGAGCGCCTGGTCCGGACGACCCTGTCGGCGGAGTCCGTGACGGTCGAGCGGCTGGCGGGCGGCGCGGTGAAGATCCGGGTGTCGTCGTTCACCCGGGGCACCGGCGAGCGGGTGAAGGACGCCGTCGCCGACGCGCCCGACGGCGCCGGGGTACTGCTCGATCTCCGGGGCAACAGCGGCGGGCTGATCACCGAGGCCGTGACGGCCGCCTCCGCCTTCCTCGACGGCGGTCTGGTCGCCACCTACGACATGGACGGCGAGCAGCACGCCCTGTACGCGGAGCCCGGCGGGGACACCGGCCGGCCGGTGGTCGCCCTGGTCGACGGGGGCACGATGAGCGCCGCCGAGATGGTCACCGGCGCCCTGAAGGACCGTGGCCGGGCCGTCACCGTCGGTACCCGGACCTTCGGCAAGGGGTCGGTCCAGATGCCCCGGCCGCTGCTGGACGGCTCGGTGGCCGAGCTGACCGTGGGGCACTACCGCACGCCCGAGGGGCACGAGGTCGACGGCCGGGGCATCGTGCCCGATCTGACCCCGGCGGACGGCGAGGACGCCGAGGAGCGGGCCGAGACGGTATTGAGTGGCCTGGGGGCGGGGTCGTAGTGCGAAAATGACCGCACTATGGCTAAGGAAAAAGGGCGCAAGCTGATCGCGCAGAACAAGAAGGCGCGGCACGACTATCACATCATCGACACCTATGAGTGCGGTCTGGTGCTCACCGGTACCGAGGTGAAGTCGCTGCGCCAGGGGCGGGCGTCCCTGGCGGACGGGTTCGTCCAGATCGACGGGCACGAGGCGTGGCTGCACAACGTGCACGTACCCGAGTACTCGCAGGGGACCTGGACCAACCACTCGGCGCGGCGGAAGCGGAAGCTGCTGATGCACCGGGCGGAGATCGACAAGCTGGAGTCCAAGGCGCAGGAGTCCGGTCATACCGTCGTACCGCTCGCCCTGTACTTCAAGGACGGCCGGGCCAAGGTGGAGATCGCCCTGGCGCGGGGCAAGAAGGAGTACGACAAGCGGCAGACGCTGCGGGAGCGGCAGGACCGGCGCGAGGCGGACAAGGCGATCTCGGCGGCGCGGCGGCGGCAGCGGGCGCAGGAGCCCCGCTGACCTGTTCCGCCGACGCCGGCTGTCGGCCGTCGCCCGGTCGGGTCCTGGATTCCGGGGCCGGTCAGGGCTCGCGTCGCGTCGCGGCGGCGCTACGGTTCCGGCGCGGAGCCGGGTGCCGGGGAATGCGCTGGCACCGGATCGTGTTGGTCCCGTACGATGGGAACGTCCCTCGGTGAGGGGCGAGCCGACGGGCTGCCGTCGGTATTGCTTGAAAATTCAACATGGGGATGATCGGTTTCGACAGCGGATGTCGAGGCAGGGGAAGCGAGCCGAGGAAGCGGCAATGATCTCGTAAACCATATGTCGCAAACAATAATCGCCAATTCCAAGCGCGATAACTCCGAAGCCTTCGCCCTCGCTGCCTAATAAGCAGTAGAGACGAAACTTCACTCATGGAGCGTCAGCCCGGGGGTGTTCCCGACCCGGTCCCTGGCGTCAACTAGGGAACTCAACCTCTAGACCCGGTCACGGGGTCAAGAGGAAAATCCAACAGTGACTGAGCCCGTCGGAGACTTGTCCGTGTGATCTCCGGGGCCGAGAAAATCGCAGCGGACTGCGCTCGGAGAAGCCCTGGTTCCGCACCGTTGGACGCGGGTTCGATTCCCGCCATCTCCACTCATCCCATGTGAGGCGAAGGCCCGGCTGTCAGCGACAGCCGGGCCTTCGTCGTGTGGTCGGAGCGTTCGCGGCGACCTGCGACGGCGGTCGGCGCGGGGGGCCTAACGTGGAGCGGTGGATGTGGACTTCTGGTTCGACCCCGTATGCCCGTACACCTATCTCACCTCCCGCTGGCTCCGGGAAGCCGCCGCCGTACGGCCGCTCTCCGTCCGGTGGCGGGTGATGAGCCTCGCCGTACTCAACGAACACCGCGACGACGACCCCGAAGGCGACTGGGGCGAATATCTCTGGGCGCCGGTCCGGGTCTGCGCGGCCGTAGAGCACCGGTACGGCTCCGACGCGCTCGGCGCCTTCCTCGGCGAACTCGGCGCCGCCTTCCATCTCGACGGCGACTGGGACGCGATCCCCGGCGCCCTGGAGCGGGCCGGGCTGCCGCCCGGAGCGGCCGACACCGCCTGGACCACCGAGTACGACGACGCCGTACGGGCCTCGCACGCCGAGGCCGTCGCCCTCGTCGGCACCGACGTCGGCACCCCCGTCCTGGGCGTCCCCGGGCCCGGTGGACCCGGTGGACCCGGTGGACCCGGTGGCTCCGGCAGTGCCGGGGGTTCCGGCGGGCCGGGCGGCGGCCGGATCGGGCTCTTCGGCCCGGTGGTCTCGCCCGTACCCACCGGGGCGGCGGCCGGACGGCTCTGGGACGGCTTTCTGCTGCTGGCCTCCGTACCGGGATTCCAGGAGATCAAGCGCACCCGGACGGAGTCCGCGCCCCGGCTCGACGGGCTCCGCTGACGGGCCGGCCACCGCCGAAGACCGTCCGGAGTACGGGACATGACGGGAGTTCACCCCCGCCGGTGCACCTCTTCCGGCGGATCGCCGTCTATAGCTGGTGACGGCGGCGTGTCAGCGCCGCCGCCTCCAGAACCAAGGACGGAGAAAGACCACATGGTCTCAGCCAAGGTGAGCAGGGGAACCGCGGCCGGTGCCGCACTGCTGTCGCTGTGCGCGGTCCTCGTACCCGCTCAGTCGGCGGTCGCGGCGCCCGGATCGCCCGGTGCCGCCGGTGCTCCCGGCCCGGCGGGCGCGGGCGGTACGGGTACGGGGGCGAGCGCGCCCCGTACGGCCGCGCCCCTGACCGCCCCCGACCCCGTCGCCCTGCGGTCCGCCCTCAAGGCCGCCCTCGCCAACGGCGCGCCGGGCGCGATGGCCCGGATCGACGACGGCATCGGCGTACTCCGGCAGGTCGAGGGCATCGGGGACCGCGCCACCGGGCGCGCCATCAACACCGCCGACCGGTTCCGGATCGGCAGTGTCAGCAAGACCTTCTCCGCCGTCGTCCTGCTCCAGCTCGTGGACGAGGGCGCGCTGGCGCTCGACGCGCCCGTGAACGACTACCTCCCCGGGCTGATCGACCCCCGGATCACGGTCCGCCATCTGCTGAGCCACCGCACCGGGCTCTACGACTACACCAACGACATGTTCGCCGCGACGGTGCCCGGCTTCGAATCCGTCCGCAACCGGGTCTTCAGCTACCGCGAACTGCTCGATCTCTCCCTCGCGAAGCCGCCGACGGTCACCCCGGGGACGACGTACTCCTACTCCAACACCAACTTCGTCGTCGCGGGCATGCTGATCGAGAAGCTGACGGGCACGGACGTCGGGACGGCGTACGAGCGGCGGATCATCGACCGCCTCGACCTCGACGACACGTTCTATGTCCACCCGGACACCGCGATCCCCGGCAGCCACGTCAAGGGCTACCTCCGGCCCGACGAGGCCGGGGCGCCGCTCGTCGACTCCACCCGGCAGACCGCGTCCTGGGCGCAGAGCGCGGGCGCCGTGATCTCCAGCACCCGTGATCTGAACACCTTCATGTCGGCGCTGATGAAGGGACGGCTGACCTCGGCGGCGGCGCTCGCGGAGATGCGGACCTGGACGCCGGTCAACTCCACCCAGGGGTACGGGCTGGGGCTGCGGCGGCGCGATCTGTCCTGCGGGGTGTCCGTGTACGGGCACACCGGGACCGTGCAGGGGTACTACACCTTCGCCTTCGCGTCGGGGGACGGGAGGCGGGCGATCACGGCGGTGGCGAACACGTCCAACACGGGTGCGGTGCTGAATACGCTGCCGAGGACGCTGGAGGCGGCGTTCTGCGGTCCCGCGGCGCCCGCGCCCGCGCCCGCGGCCGCGACGGCGCCGGCGGCTCGTTCGGCTGCGCCCGAGCGGGCGGAGCGCCACGAGGACATCGCGCCGGGGCGGGCCGTTCCGCAGTAGCCGCGCCCGGACGGCGCCGCGGGGTGACGCGGCGCCGTCCCAGCGGCTCGCGCGGTGCGTTGTGCCCCTGTGCCCCTGTGCCTCGGCGGTGGGGGACCCCGAGCGCGTCGCTCTCCGGGTCTCGCCCGGCGCCCGGGCGTTGTCGGCGGTCTGCAGACCGTCCGTGGCTGGTCGCGCAGTTCCCCGCGCCCCTCAATGCTCTCCCCAGCGCCGACCCTGAAAAAGGCACCGCCCCACCAACGAGGGCCCGCCTCTTTCCGAGGGCGGTCAGGAAGGCAACCAGGGGCGCGGGGAACTGCGCGACCAGCCACGACGGTGGTGTGCACCGCCGACAACGCCCGGGCGCCGGACGGGACCCGGGTTCGGGGCGGCAACTCGGAGAGCCAAGGCGCTGGGGGTCCCCCCATTGCCGAAGGCATAGGGGGCGGAACTGCGCGACCAGCCACGAGGGTGGTGTGCACCGCCGACAACATCAGGGCGCCGGGCGGGACCCGGGTTCGGGGCGGTGCCCGGGAGAGCCAGGCGCTGGGGCCCCATTGCCCGCGGGCCGCGAACAACATCAGGTTGCCGGGCGCGGTCCGGGTTGTCGGTGGCGCCCGGGAGAGCCGAGAGTCGCGGCGCGCGGGGTGTTTTCGGGGCGGGAGGGTAGGAGCACTCTGGGAGCGAGACCCGTGGCGAGCCCGAGGTGGTGACAGGGGCATGGCGGCACAGGCAGCGGACCCGTTGAGGTCCGCCGACGGACGCGACCCGGAGGCGCCCGATCCATATGGTTGGCGTTTTGACAGCGGGCGGGTCTGTCTGGACCTCGTCGCCACCGCCGAACCCGCCCCCGGCGGCGGGCCGGTGGACGAGCCGCTCGCCGGGGAGGGGCGGCTGCGGCGCTGGCTGGTCGGGGCCCGGCTGGTGCCGCCGGGGACTCCGCTGCCCGCCGACTGCCCCCGCTGGGTGGAGCGGTTCGCCGAACTCCGCGGTCATCTGGCCCAGGTGGTGCGCGCCGAGATCGAGGGGTGGGGAGAGGGCGGCGGGCGTACCCCCGCCGATGTCGCCCTTGACCGGGTGAACGCGCTGGCCGCCGGGGCGCCCCCGGCGGTGCGGGCGGTACGGGACCCGAGCGGGACCCTGGTCCGGGCGGTGACCCGGACGCCCGACTGCGCCGAACTCCTGGCCGCCGTCGCCCGGGACGCCGTCGAGCTGCTGACCGACCCGGCGGCCCGGCGGCTGCTGCGGCAGTGCGAGGGCGAGAGCTGCCGGAGGGTGTATGTGGACACTTCGCGCGGCAGCCGCCGCCGCTGGTGTTCGAGCGAGACCTGCGGCAACCGGGAGCGGGTCGCCAGACACCGGCGGCGGGTCGCCGAGGCGGCCCTGGCCCGGGCCTGAGGTCCACCGACGCGAAGAACCCGCCGCCTCGGGGACCGTCCGGGGCCCGAGGCACCGGGAAGCCGCTGACCCGGGCGGGGGCGCCCGGGGAATCGGGAGCCGACCGGCCCGGGAAGCCGGGAAGCCGCCCGACTCCGGCCGTCGGCGTACCCGGGAAGCCGGGAAGCCGAGGCCGTCGCGCACCCGCGCACACGGGTACCCGGCCGACCCGGGCAGTTGGCGTGCCCGGGAAGCGGGGAAGCCGGGGGCACCGGGAACACCGCGCACCCGGGAAGCCGGGGGAGCCGGGAGCGCCACCGCCCCGGGAGGCGAGGCGCCGGATTCCTGGATATCCGGATATCTGGACATCCGGGAATCCGGAAAAACCGGGAATTCGAAGAATGATCTCGGATGCGTTGAACCGTTTCCCGGTCCGGTACGTAAAACGGGGTGAACCCGGCGCCGGGGCGGTTCCGCGGCCGTACGCCGGGGCGGTTCGAAATCACTGTCACGACCATGGAAATGAGTAGGGAAAGGAGGGCGAACAGGGCGTTTTCCCAGGCTGGTCGGAAGTTTTTCCGGTCGCCTTGAATGCCGAGGCGTCTTCGTCCGTAAAGGACGGGGACAGTAGTCAGCCGAAGCCATGTCAAGGTCTCGACCGGGAGGTTGCAGGTGCGCAAAGATGCCGCCGTGGCCGATGACCGTCCGCAGAGGGCTCGCCATCGCAGCACGCCGCCGTACCAGTTCTCCGCCGTCCCCGACGAGGAGTTGGTACGGGCGCTCTACCGCGAACACGCGGGACCTCTGCTCGCCTATGTGTTGCGTCTCGTCGCCGGCGACCGCCAGCGTGCCGAGGACGTGGTGCAGGAGACGCTCATCCGTGCCTGGAAGAACGCCGGTCAGCTCAATCGCGCGACCGGCTCCGTCCGACCCTGGCTGGTGACGGTCGCCCGGCGGATCGTCATCGACGGTCACCGCAGCCGGCAGGCCCGGCCGCAGGAGGTCGACCCGTCGCCGCTGGAGGTCATGCCCGCGGAGGACGAGATAGACAAGGCGTTGTGGCTGATGACGCTATCGGACGCACTGGACGATTTGACACCTGCGCACCGGGAAGTACTCCTGGAGACCTACTTCAAGGGCCGGACGGTCAACGAGGCGGCGGAAACGCTCGGCATTCCCAGTGGGACGGTCCGTTCGCGAGTGTTCTACGCGCTGCGTTCGATGAAACTCGCGTTGGAGGAAAGGGGGGTCACAGCATGACCATGCGGGGGCAGGGCTCGATTCACGACGCCGTGGGGGCGTATGTGCTCGGAGTCCTGGACGACGCGGACATGTCCGCGTTCGAGGTGCATCTGGCGGGATGCGAGATGTGTGCCGGACGACTGGAGGAGTTCTCCTGTCTGGAGCCGATGCTGGCCGTGCTGGCCGAGGCCCCGGTACCGCCCGCCGCCACGCCCTCGCCCCCTCCCGGTTCACGCTGTTCGCCTCTCTCCCCTCATTCCCCTCATTCCTCTCGCGCCCCTTATTCTCCTTATGCTCCTTATTCAACGGAGCCGCCCCATTCCCCCGGCGCGATCAGGTCTTCCGGTTCGGCCCGTTCGTATCGGCCCGGTGCCGGTCCCGGGCCGAGTGCCCGTGGCGGGCCGGGGCGGGAGGGTCCGCCCGGCCGGCCGCCGGGGGCACCGGGCGCGCCGGGGGCCCATCTGCTGCCGGTGCTGCCGGGGCCGCCCGCGCCCCGGGCGCTCGACGGACTGCTCGGCCAGGTGGCCGCCGCCCGGTCGGCCCGGCGCAGGCGCGGTACGTATCTGGTGGCCGCCGCCGCGGCGCTGATCGTGGCGGCCCCGGTGGTGACGTATCTGATCGCCGACGGCGGGGGACAGCCGGGCGTCGGTACGGGGCCGCTGCCGATGGCCCCCTCCGAGCACGCGCTGCTGGCGGAGATGCGGGACAAGGCCCGGGCGACCGATCCGACGACCCTGGTGTCGGCGACCGTCGGAATGGAGCCGAGGGGCTGGGGGACCCGGACCGTTCTGGAGCTGAAGGGTGTCAAGGGCCCGCTGAAGTGCAATCTGGTCGCCGTGTCGAAGACCGGTGAGGAGGAGGTCATCACCTCCTGGGCGGTGCCCGCGTGGGGGTACGGCATCCCGGACGGGCCGACCGGCGCGTCGCGGCACCCGCTGTACGTGCACGGCGGCGCGGCGATGGACCGCGAGGAGATCGACCGGTTCGAGGTACGGACCTTCGGCAATCAGAAACTGGTCGAGATCGACGTCTGACCCCGCCTGACAGACGGCCCCCCTTCGCGTACGGTTGACGGCTGCCCAGTGCACGTCAGAAGGGGGCCTCGGTGGCCAGGCACAACGCCGCTGCGGACACGGCCGACGATTCGGCCGGAGACACGGTTCGGGGATCGGCCGGTGGACCGCCGGCCGGCCCCGCCCGGGAAACGGCCGGAGAACCGGCCCGGGACGCGGCCGGGGAAACGGCCGGTGGACCGGCGGCCGATTCCGTCCGCGATCGGGAGATCGCCGTCGAACAGGTACACCTCGACCGGGTGTACGTACGTCTTGAGGAGAAGATCCACGAGGCGGAGTTCCTGATGCACGACGCCGCCCGGCTCGGCCAGGTCGGCACGCCCGGCGCGCTGGCCGAGCGGGACGCCCAGGTCTTCCGGGCCGGGGTGCATCTCAACCGGCTGCACGCCGAGTACGAGGACTTCCTCTTCGGCCGGATCGACCTGCTGTACGGCAAGGACGGCAAACGGGGCCCCGACGGCGCCTACACCTCGGTGGAGCCCGCGGACGACGCCGTACGCCCCGACAACACCGCCGATATCGGCGAGACCCTGCACATCGGCCGGATGGGGGTACTCGACGAGGAGTACGCGCCGCTGGTGATCGACTGGCGGGCCCCGGCCGCCGCGCCCTTCTACCGCTCCACGCCCGTCGACCCGGGCCGGGTCGTCCGCCGCCGGGTGATCCGCTCCAAGGGGCGCAAGGTGCTCGGCGTCGAGGACGACCTGATGCGCCCCGAGCTGACCGCGAGCCTCGACGGCCGGGAGCTGGCGGTGATCGGCGACGGCGCCCTGATGGCGGCGCTCGGCCGGTCCCGCGGCCATACGATGCGCGACATCGTCTCCTCCATCCAGGCCGAGCAGGACCTGGTCATCCGGGCGCCCGCCGCTTCGGTCACCCATGTGGAGGGCGGCCCCGGCACCGGCAAGACGGCGGTGGCCCTGCACCGGGCCGCCTATCTGCTCTACCAGGACCGCCGCCGGTACGCGGGCGGAATCCTGATCGTCTCCCCGACACCGCTGCTCGTCGCCTACACGGAGGGCGTACTGCCGTCCCTGGGCGAGGAGGGGCAGGTCGCGATCCGGGCGGTCGGCCATCTGGTCGACGGCGCGGAGGCGACGGCCTACGACACCCCGGCCGTGGCCCGGATCAAGGGCGCGTCGCGGATGCTGAAGGTGCTCAGGAAGGCCGCCCGGGGCGCGCTGGAGCTGCCGCCGCCCGCCGCGTCGGAGGGGCAGCTCGCCTTCGGAGACGACGAGGGGACCGACGAGTCCCCGGCGGCGAAGCCGCCCGTACGGACCGATCTGCTGCGGGTCGTCGCCTTCGGGCGGCGGCTCGAACTGGAGGCCGCCGAGCTGCGCCGGATCCGGCAGACCGTGCTCAGCGGCACGGCCCCGGTCAATCTGCTGCGGCCCCGGGCCCGGCGGCTGCTGCTGGACGCGCTGTACGCCCGCTCCGGCTCGGCCGGCCGGCACGCGGACCCCGAGCTGGCGGCCGAGCTGCGGTCCTCCTTCGACGAGGACGTCACCTCCGAGGACGCCTTCACCGGCTTCCTCGACGCCTGGTGGCCCGAGCTGACGCCGCGGACCGTGCTGGCGGCGATGGCCGACGAGCGGCGGCTGGGCCGCTGGGCGCGCCGGGTGCTGACCCCGGGCGAGGTCCGGGCGACGGCCCGCTCCCTGAAGCGGATCGGCCCGGACGGCTCCGGGCCGCTGTCGGTGCACGACGTGGCCCTGCTGGACGAGCTCGACACCCTGCTGGGCACCCCGGCCCGGCCGAAGCGGAAGCGGGAGTACGACCCGCTGGACCAGCTCACCGGCCTGGAGGAGCTGATGCCCCGGCGCGAGGAGACCCAGCGGGAGCGGGCCGAGCGGCTGGCGGCGGAGCGTACCGAGTACGCGCATGTCATCGTCGACGAGGCGCAGGACGTGACGCCCATGCAGTGGCGCATGATCGGCCGCCGGGGGCGGCACGCGACCTGGACGGTGGTGGGGGACCCGGCGCAGTCGTCGTGGCCCGAGCCAAAGGACGCGGCCGAGGCCCGGGACGAGGCGCTGGGGACCCGGCCGAGGCGGCGGTTCGAGCTGACCGTGAACTACCGCAACCCGGCGGAGATCGCCGAACTTGCGGCGAAGGTGCTGGCCCGCGCGATGCCGGGGGCGACCTCGCCGACCGCGGTCCGCTCGACGGGCGTGGTGCCCCGGTTCGCCCCCGCCGACGGTGCCGGTGGTGGCACCGGCGGCGGTACGGGACTGGGCGCGACGGTCCGGGCGGAGGCCGAACGGCTGCTCGCCCGGGTCGACGGCACCGTCGGCGTGGTGGTCGCCATGGACCGCCGCGAGGAGGCCGCGGGCTGGCTGGCCGGACTCGGCGACCGGGTGGTGGCCCTCGGCTCGCTGGAGGCGAAGGGCCTGGAGTACGACGCGTCGATCGTGGTGGCGCCCGCCGAGATCGCGGGCGCCGACGAGACCGGGCTCCGGGTGCTCTACGTGGCTCTGACCCGGGCGACCCGGGAGCTGACCGTGGTCACCACGGCGGCGGACGCGCCGGACGAGGCGGGGGTGCCGGAGCTGCTGCGGGACTGACCGGGACCGACCGGGGGGCCGACTCGGAGCCGGGTGGGCGTACCGGTTCCGCCGGTCGGGGGCGGGCGGGCGGACCGGCGCGGTCCGTACGGGGCAACCCGCCTGCGAACCAAGAACAGTTTGTTAGCCTTGGGATTGGCACCGGCCCGATCCAAGCCCCCGGGCCCAACCTTCGTCGCTTCGAGCGACCACTTGCCGCGAGGCGAGCATGGCGGGCCGGTGTCACTCAGCGTAGAAGTCGTACGGATCGGGTCCGTGTCCCCTCGGGGCGCGGGCCCGATCTCGTTCCGGGGCGGCCTCCGCGAGCGGTCCACGACCCCGCTGACCTGAGGTTTTTCTCGTATCGTGGAACTGGATTTCCAGAAACAATACGACCACTATTACCTGCTACCCGCAGGTAGGTGCGACCATCGGGAGTGCGCCGCCGTAGCCCAGCCGAAGCGCCGGGCCGCGGCGGTGGAGCGAAAGAGCTAGGGAAAGCAGAGGGATCCGGCCATGGCAACGGCGCCAAGCGTCTCGTACTCGATGACGGTCAGGCTGGAGGTGCCCGCGAGCGGAACCGCGGTCTCCCAGCTCACCACGGCGGTGGAGTCCTCCGGTGGATCGGTCACCGGCCTCGACGTCACCGCCTCCGGGCACGAAAAGCTCCGGATCGACGTCACCATCGCGGCATCCTCCACCGCGCACGCCGACGAGATCGTCGAGGGGCTGCGCTCCATCGAGGGAGTCGTCCTCGGCAAGGTCTCCGACCGGACCTTCCTGATGCACCTCGGCGGCAAGATCGAGATGCAGTCCAAGCACCCCATCCGCAACCGTGACGACCTCTCCATGATCTACACCCCGGGCGTCGCCCGGGTCTGTATGGCCATCGCGGAGAACCCCGAGGACGCCCGCAGGCTCACCATCAAGCGGAACTCCGTCGCCGTGGTCACCGACGGCTCCGCCGTACTCGGCCTCGGCAATATCGGCCCCAAGGCCGCCCTGCCCGTGATGGAGGGCAAGGCGGCCCTCTTCAAGCGGTTCGCCGGGATCGACGCCTGGCCCCTCTGCCTGGACACCCAGGACACCGACGAGATCGTCGCGATCGTCAAGGCCATCGCGCCCGGTTTCGCCGGAATCAACCTGGAGGACATCTCCGCGCCCCGCTGCTTCGAGATCGAGGCCCGGCTGCGCGAGGCCCTCGACATCCCCGTCTTCCACGACGACCAGCACGGCACCGCCATCGTGGTGCTGGCCGCCCTGACCAACGCGCTGCGCGTGGTCGGCAAGGCCGTCTCGGACGTACGGGTCGTCATGTCCGGTGCCGGGGCCGCCGGTACGGCGATCCTGAAGCTGCTGATCGCGGCCGGGGTCAAGCACGCCGTCGTCGCCGACATCCACGGTGTGGTGCACGCCGACCGCCCCGACCTGGTCGACGCCGCCCCGGGTACGCCGCTCCGCTGGATTGCCGACAACACCAACCCCGAGGGCGTCACCGGCACCCTGAAGCAGGCCGTGGCCGGGGCCGATGTCTTCATCGGCGTCTCGGCGCCCAACCTCCTCGGCGCCGAGGACGTCTCGGCGATGGCCGACGACGCCATCGTGTTCGCGCTCGCGAACCCGGACCCGGAGGTCGACCCCGCCGTCGCCCGCCGTACCGCCGCCGTGGTCGCCACCGGCCGCTCCGACTTCCCCAACCAGATCAACAACGTGCTGGTCTTCCCGGGGGTCTTCCGCGGTCTGCTGGACGCCCAGTCCCGGACCGTCAACACGGAGATGATGCTGGCCGCGGCGACCGCCCTGGCCGATGTCGTCACCGAGGACGAGCTGAACCCGAACTACATCATCCCCTCGGTCTTCAACGACAAGGTCGCCGGAGCCGTCGCGGGCGCCGTCCGGACCGCCGCGAAGGCCGCCGCGGCCGATGTGACCCCCACCACCTGACCCCCGCCGACCCCGCCTGACCTCGGCTCCCGGCGCGTCGTGGAACGCGGCGCGCCCGCCGCCGATCTAGGGTGGCCGGAACCACGGGCCCGCGCGGCTGCGTTGTGTCCCCGCCGTGTCGACGGAACGTCACCACGGCGGGGCGGTGGCGCTTTTCGTGTGATCCGGGAGGGTGCCGGATTGGCGTTCCCGCCATTGGTGGAGGCAGGATGCTGCTCCGAGGACCTGCGTCCCTGGGGAGATTCCACCGGACAGGGCGGGGTCAGCTGACGGACCCCCTGACCGGGGGAGTGTCAGAGGGCCCTGGCAGCATCGGCTTCGATCTCACGCCTCACAGGCAAGAAGAAACACGGGAGTAAGAACATGAACCGCAGTGAGCTGGTGGCCGCGCTGGCCGACCGCGCCGAGGTGACCCGCAAGGACGCCGACGCCGTGCTGGCCGCCCTCGCCGAGACCGTCGGTGAGGTCGTCGCCAAGGGCGACGAGAAGGTCACCATCCCCGGCTTCCTGACCTTCGAGCGCACCCACCGTGCCGCTCGCACCGCGCGCAACCCGCAGACGGGCGACCCCATCCAGATCCCCGCGGGTTACAGCGTCAAGGTCTCGGCGGGCTCGAAGCTGAAGGAAGCGGCCAAGGGCAAGTAACCCTTCGGCCGGATCACGGCCGTACCGCCGTACGGCGGAGCGCGGTCGCCGGACAGCGACGAGGGCGGTCACCATTCGATGGTGACCGCCCTCGTGTCGTTTCCGGGGCCGTCCGCCGGGCGGGCGGCCCGGGGCGCGGACCCGGCGGCCCGACCCGTGGCCCGGGGCGCGGGCGTGCGCCCCGGGGCCGTAAGACCGGTTACAGGCCCTTGCCCGCGGCGGGCAGCTCGACCTTCGCGCCCAGGTCCGCGAGCTTCCGCATGAAGTTCTCGTAACCCCGGTTGATCAGATCGATGCCGTGCACCCGGGACGTCCCCTGGGCCGCCAGAGCCGCGATCAGATACGAGAAACCGCCCCGCAGGTCCGGGATGACCAGATCGGCGCCCTGGAGCTTCGTGGGGCCCGACACGACCGCCGAGTGCAGGAAGTTCCGCTGGCCGAAGCGGCAGTCCGAGCCGCCCAGGCACTCCCGGTACAGCTGGATGTGGGCACCCATCTGGTTGAGCGCCGAGGTGAAGCCCAGCCGGGACTCGTAGACCGTCTCGTGGACGATGGAGAGCCCGGACGCCTGGGTCAGCGCCACCACCAGCGGCTGCTGCCAGTCGGTCTGGAAACCGGGGTGGACGTCCGTCTCCAGGGCGATGGCGCTGAGGGAGCCGCCCGGATGCCAGAACCGGATGCCCTCGTCGTCGATCTCGAACGCGCCACCGACCTTGCGGTAGGTGTTGAGGAACGTCATCATCGACCGCTGCTGGGCGCCCCGGACATAGATATTGCCCTCGGTCGCCAGCGCCGCCGACGCCCACGACGCGGCCTCCAGCCGGTCCGGCAGCGCCCGGTGGGTGTAGCCGCCGAGCCGGTCGACACCGGTGATCCGGATCGTCCGGTCGGTGTCCATCGAGATGATGGCGCCCATCTTCTGCAGAACGCAGATCAGGTCCTCGATCTCGGGCTCGACCGCCGCGTTCGACAGCTCCGTCACGCCCTCGGCGAGCACCGCCGTCAGCAGCACCTGCTCGGTCGAGCCGACCGAGGGGTACGGCAGCCGGATCTTGCAGCCGCGCAGCCGCTGCGGGGCCTCCAGGTACTGGCCGCCGTCCCGCCGCTCGATCTTCGCGCCGAACTGCCGCAGCACGTCGAAGTGGAAGTCGATCGGCCGGCCGCCGATGTCGCAGCCGCCGAGACCCGGGATGAAGGCATGGCCCAGCCGGTGCAGCAGCGGGCCGCAGAAGAGGATCGGGATCCGCGACGAGCCCGCGTGCGCGTCGATGTCGGCGACATTCGCCGACTCCACGTGCGTCGGGTCGAGAACCAGCTCACCGGGCTCCTCACCCGGCCGGACGGTGACCCCGTGCAACTGGAGGAGCCCGCGCACCACCCGCACATCGCGGATGTCGGGCACATTGCGCAGTCTGCTCGGTTCACTGCCGAGGAGCGCGGCGACCATCGCCTTCGGCACCAGGTTCTTGGCGCCGCGGACGCGGATCTCGCCCTCCAGCGGAGTTCCGCCGTGGACAAGCAGTACATCGTCTGTGCCGGTCATGAATCTCGCGTTCCGGAGTGGTCGGGCAGGGGGCCAGAGAAAAGGGTAAGGGGCCGGGGGCCGTGCCCCGTCAGGGCGGGGAGGGGGTAGAGGGTCATGATTTCGGTACAGCACACAGGGTGTGCGGCGCGGCGCGTAGCGTGACGGGTTCCGCGGCGGGGTGCGTGAGGGTACGGGGCCGGGGCCCGACTGCGGCCCGACCGGGGGGCCGGGTCCCGCCGCGCGGCGGGATGCGGGATCATTGCTCGCATGACCGAGGCGTCCTCGCTCACGGGGCGACTGCTCGTCGCCACCCCCGCCCTCGCGGACCCGAACTTCGACCGGGCGGTCGTCCTGCTGCTCGACCACGACGACGAAGGCTCGCTCGGTGTGGTCCTCAACCGGCCGACCCCCGTCGGCGTCGGCGACATCCTCCAGCCCTGGGAAGCGCTCGCCGGGGAGCCCGGCGTCGTCTTCCAGGGCGGCCCCGTCTCCCTCGACTCCGCCCTCGGAGTCGCCGTCATCCCCGGCGAAGAGGGCCCCCTCGGCTGGCGGCGGGTGTACGGCGCGATCGGCCTCGTCGACCTGGAGACACCCCCCGAACTCCTCGGCGCCGCCCTCGGCAGCCTCCGGATCTTCGCCGGCTACGCGGGCTGGGGCCCCGGCCAGCTGGAGACCGAACTGGACGAGGGCGCGTGGTACGTCGTCGAATCCGAACCGGGCGACGTGTCGTCCCCGAAGCCGGAGGCGCTGTGGCGGGCGGTGCTGCGGCGCCAGCGCAGTGAGCTGGCGATGTTCGCGACGTACCCCGACGACCCGTCCCTGAACTGACCCCCACCGCCCGGCCTCCCGGCCTGCCCCCGCCGGCCCGATGCCACCCGCGGCCCGCCCGTGGCTTCTCTCGCAGTTCCCCGAGCCCCTAAATGCTCTCCCCGGCGCCGCCCCTGAAATGGGGTACCCGCTCCGGGAAGAGGGGCCCGTCTCTTTCCGAGGGCGGTCAGGAGGGCAACCCAGGTGGCGCTGGGGGTCCCCCCATTGCCGAAGGCATAGGGGGCGGAACTGCGCGACAAGCCACCGACCGCGCGCGGTCGCCTGACCGGCTTGCCCGGCTGGGCGGGTGGCGTGGGCGTCACCGGGAGGGCCAAGGCGCTGGGGGTCCCCCCCATTGCCGAAGGCATAGGGGGCGGAACTGCGCGACAAGCCACGGACCGCGCGCGGTCGGGACACGGCCGTTGCTCCCACGGCGGGATGCCGGGCCCGGGCCCGGGGTCAGGAAGGGGTGCCCGGGATCACCAGGCCGGATTCGTACGCGGCGATCACCAGCTGCGCCCTGTCCCGCGCCGCGAACTTCGTCAGGAGGTGGCTGACGTGCGTTTTGACCGTGGAGACGCCGACGTAGAGCCGCTGGGCGATCTCCCGGTTGCTGAGGCCGCGCGCCACCAGGCCGAGGACGTCCCGTTCGCGGCCGGTCAGCCGGTCGAGGCCGCCGGGGGAGGGGTTTCCGGGGCCGGGGCGGGCGGCGAATTCGGCGATCAGGCGGCGGGTGACGGCGGGGGCGATCAGCGCGTCGCCCGCCGCGACGACCCGGATCGCGGCGAGGAGTTCGGCGGGCGGGGTGTCTTTGAGGAGGAAGCCGCTCGCCCCGGCGCGGAGCGCCCCGTACACGTAGGCGTCCAGGTCGAACATGGTCAGCATCAGGACCCGGGTGGTGGCGGTCGCGGGGTCGGCGCAGAGTCGCCGGGTGGCTTCGATGCCGTCGGTGCCGGGCATCCGGACGTCCATCAGGACCACGTCGGGCCGGGTCTCGGCGGCCAGCCGGACGGCTTCGTCGCCGTCGGCGGCCTCCCCGACGGCGGTCAGGCCGGGTTCGGCGTCGACGAGGAGCCGCAGGCTGGACCGGAGCAGGACCTGGTCGTCGGCGACGAGTACCCGTACGGCCGTGTCGTCGGGTGGGTTCATGTGCCGCGTTTCCGTTCCGTCGGTCCGGGTGGCGCCGGTGCCGGGGCGTCGGCGGCGTAGGGCAGTTCCGCGCGGACGGTGAAGCCGCCGCCGGGCCGGGGGGCGGCGGTGAGGACGCCCCCGTACACGGCGGCCCGTTCGCGCATTCCGGCGATGCCGTGGCCGTCGGGCGCGGGCGGGCGGGGTGGTCCGTCGTCCTCGATGAGGAGGAGTACGGCGTCGCCGGTGGCGCGGGCGGTGATCCGGCAGGGGGTGCCGGGGCCCGCGTGCCGGAGGACGTTCGTCAGGGCTTCCTGGACGATCCGGTAGACGGTGACGCCCATTCCGGCGGGGAGTCCGTCGAGTCCTTCGGTGGTGAGCGCGGCTCCGGCGCGGCGGGCGAGGGCGGGCAGTCCGGCGGTTCCGGGGACGGGGGCGAGGGCGGCGGGGACCCGTTCGCCGGTGGCGGGGGAGCGCAGTACGCCCAGCATGTGGCGGAGTTCGGTGAGGGCGCCCCGGCCGGTGGCCTCGATCACCCGGAGTGCTTCGTGGGCTTCTTCGGGGCGGCTGCGGACGACGTGGTTGGCGACTCCGGCCCGGACCACGATCAGTCCGATGGAGTGGGTGACGACGTCGTGGAGTTCGCGGGCGATCCGGAGCCGTTCGTCGGCGACGGCCCGCTGGGCGAGCTGGTGGGCGGTTCGGACGGCGAAGGCCCGGCGTTCGTACGCGGCCCGGCCCAGTTCCCACGCGCCGAGCAGGGCGGCGCAGCCGAGGACGAGGAGCCCGACGCCGTCGGACCACCAGTCGCCGGGGCCGGTGTGGAGGGGGACGAGGAGGGCGCAGCCGCCGAGCGCGAGGATCGCGAGGCCGGGCAGCCATCGCCGCCACCAGGGGGTCCGGATGCCCTCGGCGGCGACGGTGTAGAGGGCGAGGGCGGCCGGGAGGAAGGGGTCGCGGACGGTGTCCACCAGGATTCCGGCGCAGGTCGCGGCGAGTACGGCGGCGAACACGGGGACGGGCCACCGGCGGCGCGCCACCACCGGCAGGGCGGTCGCGAGGGTGAGCAGCAGGGCGGCCGGGATGGGGACGAGCGGTGCCCGGCCGCCGTCGGTGGTCCCGGTGGCGGCCGTCAGCAGCAGATATCCGGCCACGGCCGCCGCGTCCCGTACGACCGGTCCCCGGTCGGTCCGTCCGTCGGCAGTCATCCCCGCAACGTAGCCGCCGGGCGGGGCCGCGCGCCTCCGTCCCGGGACGGAGAGGGGCGGCTCGGTCCCTGGCCTGACGCGCCGGGCCGGGGCCGGGGCCCACGGTGGGGTGGTGACCACGGATATCTCTCTCGACATCGCGCGGCTGACCAGGCGCCGCGGCCCGGTGACCGTCGTGGACGGTCTGACGTTCCGGGCGGAGCCCGGCCGGGTGACCGGTTTCCTCGGACCCAACGGCGCGGGCAAGTCCACGACTCTGCGGACCGTGCTCGGTCTGGAGCGGGCGGACGCGGGTACGGCCCTCTTCGGCGGGTTGCCGTACGCGGCGCTGCCCCGGCCGCTGCGGACGGTGGGCGCCCTGCTGGAGGCCCGGTCGGCGCATCCGGGCCGGACCGGGCGGGCCCATCTGCGGTTTCTGGCCCGGACGCACCGGATCCCGGACTCCCGGGTCGATGCCGTCCTCGACCAGGTGGGGCTCGCGGAGGCGGCCGGGAAGCGGACCGGGACGTACTCCCTGGGGATGGGGCAGCGGCTGGGCATCGCCGCCGCCCTGCTCGGCGATCCGCCCGTACTGCTGCTGGACGAACCGGTGAACGGGCTCGATCCGGAGGGCATCGTCTGGCTCCGGGGGCTGCTGCGGCGCTGGGCCGCCGAGGGCCGTACGGTGCTGGTCTCCTCGCATCTGATGGGGGAGGCGGCGCTCACCGTGGACGATGTGGTGGTCGTGGCGCGCGGGCGGCTGGTGGCCCGGGGGCCGGTCGGTGAGGTCGTACGGGCGCACGCGGGGCCCGGCGGATCGCTGGAGGAGGCGTTCATCCGGCTGACGGCGGGCGCGTCCGCCGGGACGGCGGCCGGACGGTGAGCGGGCGCGAGGCGTCGTTCGCGTCGGCCGCGTCGGCCGAGTGGCTGAAGCTGCGGACCCTGCGTTCCACCTGGTGGACCCTGGCGGCCGCCGCGCTGCTCACCACGGGGGTCGCCCTGCTGTACGGCGGGACGGTCGGGAGGAACGCGGCGGAATTCCGGGGCCCCGATTTCGATCCGGTGCTGTTCGGCTTCGCGGGGGTCTCGATCAGCCAGCTGACGGTGGTGTTCCTGGGGGTGGCGGTGGTCGGCGGGGAGCATGCCACCGGGCAGATCCGGGCGTCGCTGACGGCCGTCCCGGACCGGACGGTGTTCTGGTTCGCGAAGCTGTCGGTCCTGGCGGCGGTCCTGGTGGCGGTGGCGCTGCCGACGGCCTTCGCCGCGTTCTTCACGGCCCAGGGGGCGATGGGCGAGGAGCTGAACGTCTCGATCGGGGATCCGGGGGCGTTCCGGGCGGTGCTCGGCCTCGCGGTCCATCTCACCCTGCTGGGGCTGGTGTCGGCGGGGGTGGCGGGGGTGCTGCGCCGTCCGGTGGTGGCGCTCTCGGTCCTCGTACCTCTCTTCTTCATCGTGGGGGAGTTGCTGGCGTCGCTGCCCGGGGTCGGTTCGGTGGCCCGCTACTTGCCGCACATCGCCGGGACCCGGCTGATGTCGACGGTCGCGGACGAGCGGATCCCGTACGGCCCGGGGGCCGGGCTGCTGATCCTGCTGGGGTGGACGGCGGCGGCGGTCGCGGCGGGTCTGGTGGTGCTGCGGCGGCGGGATGCGTAGACGGTGCGAACCGGGCGTACGGAACCGTACGGAATCGGGCGCCGGTGGACCGTAGGGAACGGGTCGCGCGGCGGCGGTACGGAGCCGGGCGCACGGGTCCCGGCGGGCGGGGCCGTACCCCGCCCGGGCCCGGGTACCCTTGGAGTTCATGAGCACTCTTGAGCCCGATCGCGGGACAGGGACGGGAACCCTCGTAGAGCCGACGCCGCAGGTGTCGCACGGCGACGGCGATCACGAGCGCTTCGCCCATTACGTCCAGAAGGACAAGATCATGGCGAGCGCCCTCGACGGCACTCCCGTGGTCGCGCTGTGCGGAAAGGTCTGGGTGCCGGGGCGCGACCCCAAGAAGTATCCGGTCTGTCCGCTCTGCAAGGAGATCTACGAGTCCATGGGCCCGGGTGGCGACAAGGGCGGCAAGGACAAGAAGTAACGGGGGTCCCATCCCCGCCGCCGTGACGGCGGCCATGACGGTGACGACGGTCCCCGGGGCGCGAAGGTTCGCGCCCCGGGGACCGTTTTGTTGTCCGGCGGGACATTTCTTTTGCGTTGCACAGGATGCTTCGCCCGGTCACAGAGTGGTTGAGACCACTTGTCGGGGCGTTTGAGCCGTTCTATGTTCACCGGGTGTTGTGCAGCACGAAACACGCGTTGCATATGTCGCAATGCGCTTCGCACTCTTTCCCGAGGGACCGCCAATGAAGCTCCGCTCCCGCATCGCCGTTCCGGTCACCGCACTCGTCCTCGCCGGCCTCACCGCCACCGCCTGCGCGCCCCAGACCTCCGACACCAGCTCCAAGAAGGACGAGAAGACCGGCACCCTGCGGGTCTGGCTCTTCCAGGAGGTCAACAACGACCCCAAGAAGAAGGTCGTCGACGAGGCGATAGCGTCCTTCACCCAGAAGAACAAGGACACCAAGGTCGAGGTCGAGTACATCCCCGTCGAGACCCGCGCCCAGCGGATCAAGGCGGCCTTCAACGACCCGAAGAGCGCCCCGGACGTCATCGAGTACGGCAACACCGACACCGCCGGATACGTCAAGGACGGCGGCCTGGCCGATGTGACCAAGGAGTTCGGCGAGTGGGCCGACGCCAAGGCCACCGACGCCACCGCCCGGCAGTCCGTCACCGTCGACGGCAAGATCTACGGCGCCCCCCTCTTCGTCGGCGTCCGCGCGCTCTACTACCGCACGGACGTCTTCAAGGAGCTGAACCTCAAGCCGCCGACCACCCAGGACGAACTGGTCACCACGGCCAAGAAGATCCGCAAGGCCAAGCCGAACATGTACGGCATCGCCGTCGGCGGCGCCTACACCTACGGCGCCATGCCGTTCATCTGGGCCAACGGCGGCGAGATCGCCACCGAGGACGGCGGCAAGTACAAGGCCGCGATCAACAGCGCCGCCGCCCAGAAGGGCATCAGCACCTACACGTCCCTCTTCGGCGACGACAACTGTCCGGCCGCCAAGTGCGCCACCATGGGCGGCAACGCCACGGTCACCGCCTTCGCCTCCGGCACCGCCGCCATGGCGATCGGCGGCGACTTCAGCCACCAGGCCGTCGAGGCGGGCAGCGTCAAGGGCAAGTACGCGGTCGTCCCGCTGCCGGGCGCCAAGGCCGGTGACATCGCCCCCGCGTTCGCGGGCGGCAACAACATCGGCGTCCTCAAGAGCAGCCCCCGCCGCACCCTCGCGGTCGAGCTGATGAAGTCCTTCGCGGGCAAGGAGAGCCAGCGCAAGTTCTTCGACGCCATGGGCTTCCTGCCCACCTACACCGACGTCCGGACCGAGGTCGCCGCCAAGGAGCCCTTCGTCAAGCCGTTCGTCGACACCCTCGGCGCGGGCGCCAAGTTCGTCCCGGCCTCCCCGGGCTGGGGCCAGATCGACGCCTCCACCGTGCTGCCGACCATGTTCCAGGAGATCGTCAGCGGCAAGAAGAACGTCGAATCCGCCGCCAATGACGCCGCCAAGAAGATGGACGCGGCCTTCTCCGGCTGACCCGACCGGAACCGAACCGGAGAACACACCGATATGACGCACGAAGCGACAGCGGAGCCGGGCGCGGTGAAGACCGCCGCCCCGGCCCCCGCCGGGAAGCGACCCGGCAGGGACGGTACGGCGCGCGGCGCGCGGCGGGGCCGCGGCGGGCGGCGCGGCAGCGGGTGGACACCCTGGCTGTATCTGCTGCCCGCCCTCGTCGTCCTCGCCGGGCTGCTGGTCTACCCGATCTACCAGCTCGGCCTGATTTCCTTCCTCGAATACACCCAGGCCCAGGTCAGCGGTGGCGAGCCGACCACGTTCGTGGGCTTCGGGAACTACCAGGAGCTCTTCGCCGACCGGCAGTTCTGGGACGTACTCATCGCGACGGTGGTCTTCGCCGCCGGGTGTGTGATCGCCACCCTCGCCGTCGGCTGCGCCCTGGCCGTTCTGCTCACCCGGATCCGGGCGGTGCCCAGGCTGCTGCTGATGATGGCGGCCCTCGGCGCCTGGGCCACGCCCGCGATCACCGGCTCGACCGTCTGGGTCTTCCTCTTCGACCCCGACCACGGCCCGGTCAACCGGCTGCTGGGGCTCGGCGACTACTCGTGGACGTACGGGCGCTACAGCGCCTTCGCCCTGGTCCTCTTCGAGGTCGTCTGGTGCTCCTTCCCGTTCGTCATGGTGACCGTCTACGCGGGCATCAAGGCGATCCCCTCCGAGGTGCTGGAGGCGGCGTCGCTGGACGGGGCGTCCCAGTGGCGGATCTGGCGCACGATCATCGCGCCGATGCTCCGGCCCATTCTGGTGGTCGTCACCATCCAGTCGATCATCTGGGACTTCAAGGTCTTCACCCAGATCTATGTGATGACCACCGGCGGCGGAATCGCCGGACAGAATCTCGTGCTCAATGTGTACGCGTACCAGAAGGCGTTCGCCTCCTCGCAGTACAGCCTGGGCTCGGCCATCGGCGTGGTGATGCTGCTGATTCTGCTGGCCGTCACCCTCGTCTATCTGAGGCTCATGCGACGCCAGGGAGAAGAACTGTGAGCAGCACCGTGAACGCTCCCGCGAACGGATCGGAGAAGCAGGCCGAAGCCCCGGCTCCGGCCCGCCGCCGGGGCCCTCTGATCCGCCGTCCCTGGCGGCTCGCCGCCGAGGTCTCGGCCGTTCTGATCGCCGTCGTGGTGGCCTTTCCGCTGTACTGGATGGTGCTGTCGGCGTTCAAGCCAGCCGGTGAGATCCAGTCCACCGAGGCGAAGCCGTGGACGCTGAACCCGTCCCTCGACTCCTTCCGCCGGGTGTTCGAACAGCAGGAATTCGGGCGCTATTTCCTCAACAGCCTGATGGTCGCCGGAACGGTCGTCCTGGCGTCCGCGCTGATCGCCTTCCTGGCGGCCACCGCGGTCACCCGCTTCCGCTTCAAGTTCCGTACCACCCTGCTCATCATGTTCCTGGTCGCGCAGATGGTCCCCATCGAGGCGCTGACCATTCCGATGTTCTTCCTGATGCGGGATCTGGGTCAGCTCAACACCCTGTGGTCGCTGATCCTGCCGCACATCGCGTTCTCCCTGCCGTTCGCGATCTGGATGCTCCGGGGATTCGTCAAGGCGGTCCCCGAGGCGCTGGAGGAAGCCGCCTACATCGACGGCGCGAGCCGTTCCCGCTTCCTGTGGCAGATCCTCTTCCCGCTGGTGTTCCCCGGGCTCGTGGCCACCAGCGTCTTCTCCTTCATCTCCACCTGGAACGACTTCCTCTTCGCCAAGTCGTTCATCATCAGCGACACCTCGCAGTCGACACTGCCGATGGCGCTGCTGGTCTTCTTCAAACCCGATGAGAACGACTGGGGCGGAATCATGGCCGGGTCGACGGTGATGACCATTCCGGTCCTGGTCTTCTTCGTCCTGGTCCAGCGGCGACTGGTCTCCGGACTGGGCGGCGCGGTCAAGGACTGAGCGTTTCGGATACCGGGCCGCCGCGCGAAAGGGCGCGGCGGCCCCTTGCGAGCCGGAAGGACACGCGACGCCCGGCCCCGGCCGGGCAGGAGGGAAACAACGGCATGAGCGACACAGAGGCGCGGCCCGGGCCCGCCGGACTGATCCCGGCACCGGTCACCGTCACGGCCGCCCCGGACGGCGGGAGCTTCACCCCGGGACCCGCCACCGCGCTCGCCGCGGGCCCGGGCACCGGCACCGCCGAAAGGTGGCTGCGAACCACCGTGGGCGCCGCCCTCGGCCTGCCGCTGCCGCCCGGTGAGCCCGGCGGGCCCGACACCGTCACCCTCGCCGTGGACCCGTCCCTGGCGGCCGAGGCGTACCGGCTGACCGTCACCCCCGGCGGGGTGGAGATCACCGGCGGCGACCCGGCCGGGGTGTTCTGGGGCGCCCAGACCCTGCGTCAGCTGCTGGGCCCCGGCGCCTTCCGGGCTGTACCCGGCGCCGGTTCGGCCGTCCCCGCCGTCCCCGCGCAGACCGTCGAGGACGCGCCCCGCTTCGGCTGGCGCGGAATGATGCTGGACGTGGCGCGGCACTTCACGCCCAAGAACGACGTCCTGCGGACCCTCGATCTGCTGGCCGCGCACAAACTCAACGTCTTCCACTTCCATCTCACCGACGACCAGGGCTGGCGTATCGAGATCAAACGCCACCCGAAGCTGACCGAGGTCGGCTCCTGGCGGCCCCGGACGAAATGGGGGCACCGTTTCTCGGAGCTGTGGGACGAGAAGCCGTACGGCGGTTACTACACCCAGGACGACATCCGGGAAATCGTCGCCTACGCCGCCGAGCGGCATATCCGGGTCGTGCCCGAGATCGACATCCCGGGCCACTCGCAGGCCGCGATCGCGGCCTATCCGGAGCTGGGCAACACCGATGTCGTCGACACCGCGTCCCTGACCCCCTGGACCACCTGGGGCGTCAATCCGAACGTCCTCGCCCCCACCGAGCACACCCTGCGGTTCTACGAGGGTGTGCTGGAGGAGGTCCTGGAGCTGTTTCCGGCCGAGATCTCGCCCTTCGTCCACATCGGCGGCGACGAGTGCCCCAAGGACCAGTGGAAGGAGTCACCGGCGGCGCAGGCCCGGATCCGGGAGCTGGGCGTCGGCGACGAGGACGGCCTCCAGTCCTGGTTCATCCGCCACTTCGACCGCTGGCTGGCCGACCGCGGCCGGCGGCTGATCGGCTGGGACGAGATCCTGGAGGGCGGTCTCGCGCCCGGCGCCACGGTCTCCTCCTGGCGCGGCTACGCGGGCGGGATCGAGGCCGCCAGGTCGGGACACGACGTGGTGATGTGCCCCGAGCAGCACGTCTATCTCGACTACCGGCAGGACGGCGGGCCCGACGAGCCCATGCCGATCGGCTATATCCGCACCCTGGAGGACGTCTACCGGTTCGAACCCGTTCCGCCGGGCCTCGAACCGGAGGCCGCCGCGCGGATCCTGGGCGCCCAGGCCAATGTCTGGACCGAGGTGATGCAGGAGCGGGCCCGGGTCGACTACCAGGTCTTCCCCCGGCTGGCCGCCTTCGCCGAGGTGGCGTGGTCGCCGCTGCCCGCCCCCGCCGAACGCGACTACCCGGAGTTCGAGTCCCGGATGGGCGCGCACTACCCCCGGCTGGACGCCCTCGGCGTCGACTACCGCCGCCCCGAAGGCCCCAGGCCCTGGCAGAAGCGCCCCGGCGTCAAGGGCTTCCCCCGTGAGGGCGCCCCGCCGAACGTGTGACGGACCGGCCCCCGCCCCGGCCCCCGGTGCCCCGCGATCCGTCGCGGGGCACCGGGGGCCGCGCGCGGCTTCGCCCGCGCCACCGGAGAGCGCCGGGAGCCGGTGCGCCTCGTGGTGTGACGTACAGGCCCTTCGGCGTCCTCCCCGGCCCTCCGGCGCCCCCTGCCCCGCCGTTCGGCCCCCGCCCCGCTGCCCGACCCCGCCCGGCGAGCCCATCCCCGGGAAGAACCCGGGGCGTTGCGCGGCGAATCGTATGATTTAGCGGTCATCTCCACCGCATCGCCTTTTGACCGGCGAATGCCCCGAAGGTGTCCGATGGTGTCCGACGGGTACGGATGGGGCGGAACGCCGATGAGGCTGAAAGAGGGGCATCGGCAAAGGAAGAGGGCATCCGTCGCGGACCGGCCCTTCGTGGACCCTCGCGGCGGTCGGCTCGGAAGATGTGCCAGAGTTGCCACGTCCGGGCTGTGAGCACGTACGGTACGGCAACACAGGCGGGACGCCGGACACCGGGAAGGGGCAGCTGGGTGACCACGCACGCACCGCAGACTTCGCAGTCGGTGACGCTTCCGGCGTCGCTCGACGAGGCCGTGGCGGCGCTGACCGCCATGCCCACGGCCGTGCCGGTCGCGGGTGGTACCGACCTCATGGCCGCGGTCAACCGGGGGCAGTTGCGGCCCGCCGGACTCGTCGGACTCGGCCGGATCAACGAGATCCGCGGCTGGCGCTACCAGGACGGCGGACACGCCCTCCTCGGCGCCGGACTCACCCATGCCCGCATGGGACGGCCCGACTTCGCCGCGCTCATCCCGGCGCTCGCCGCGTCGGCGCGCGCCGCCGGACCGCCGCAGATCCGCAACGCGGGCACCCTGGGCGGCAATATCGCCTCCGCCGCGCCGACCGGGGACACCCTGCCCGTCCTCGCCGCCCTGGAGGCCGAGCTGATCATCGCCGGGCCCGGCGGCGTCCGCCGGGAGACCCCGGTCGCCCAGCTCCTCGCGGGCCGCGATCTGCTGGGCCCCGCCGAACTCATCGGTTACGTCCGCGTCCCCCTGCTCCACGCGCCCCAGGTGTTCCTGAAGGCCACCGGGCGGACCGGACCCGGCCGGGCCACCGCGTCCGTCGCGGTCGTCCTCGACCCGCAGCGGCGCGGGGTGCGCTGCGCCGTCGGCGCCATCGCGGCGATGCCGCTGCGCCCGCTGGAGGCGGAGCGCTGGATCGCCTCACTGATCGACTGGGACGGCGAGCGGGGGCTCGCCGCCGAGGCGCTGGCGGCCTTCGGCGACTATGTCGCGGCCGCCTGCATCCCCGATCCCGAACCCACCGCCCCGGGCGAGGAGCCACCACCGCTGCCGCCCGCCGTACTGCATCTGCGGCGCACCGTCGCCGCGCTGGCCCGGCGCGCACTGGGGAGGGCGCTGTCGTGAACGACACCAACGGAAACACCAGTCACAACGGACACCCTGGTCAGGCCGGTCACACCGGTCACGCCGGGAACGCGGCCCATCCGGGCAACCCCGCCGGTGACCACCCCGGCGACCAGGGCGTACCCGGTCACCAGCACCAGGGGCACCACGGCGAGACCGGACACCAGGGCCATCACGACCCGCACGGCCACCACCCGGGATATCCGCAGCCCACCGGGCACGGCGGCTGGCAGCCCATGCCCCAGGGCGCGTTCGACCACGAGGCGACCGCCTTCGTCCAGCTCCCGTCCGAGGACCAGCTGCGTGCCGCGCCCCTGGAGGCGCCGGGCCACGGCTTCGTACCGCCGATGATCCTGCCGCTGACCCCCGTGGCCGATCCGCAGATCCCGCCGGAGGCCCGGCTTCCGCACGACGGCGGTACGGCGGGCGGGCAGCTCACCGGCGGCTGGCCCGACCCCGCAGGGCCGCACTCCCCCCGGGGCGCGGAGGACCCGCACGCCACCGGCCAGTGGGCCTTCCCCGACGCCGGCGGGCAGCAGGGCGGCCCGGCCGCGCCGAGCGATGTCACCGGCCAGTGGACGATCCCGGTCGCCCGGGGCGATCTGCCCGAGGAGACCGGCGAGTACACCGCCGCCATGCTCCAGGCCCAGCAGTGGAACGGCCCCCAGCCGTCCGTCGGCACCGAGCCCCACCCCGAAACCGGCGGGGCGGCCGCCGCGGCGCCCTGGGCGCCCTCCGACGCCCCCGCGACCCTGCCGGGCGGCGCCGCCGCGCCCTGGGCCGCGCCGCGGCATCCGCACACCGTGCCCGTACACCCGCCGCACGACCACCCGTCGCACGGCGAGCCCGTGGCCGGGCACCCGCACCACGGGTCCGTGGTGCCGCCCGTGCACCCGGGACCGACCGGACTCCCGGTGTCGGCGGAGTACGCCCAGTACCCCGAACAACCCGAGCACTCCGAACATCCTGGGCACCCCGAGTACCCCGAACACGCGGAACCGGCCGTTCCCGCCGTCCCGGCCGAGCACCTCGGCCACCCGGAGCCCGAGCCGGAGTCGCAGACCGGAGCCGCGATCGGCTCAGTCGGTTCGGTCGCCCCGCCCGCCGCCGGTTCCGTCACCGTGCCCGTCGCCGGACACCCGGCCGACCAGGCGCCCCACCCGGCCCACCCGGAACAGCCGCAGGCCGACGGGGTCCCCGACGGCCCGGTGGCCCCGGAGCCCGGCCCGGATTCCGCCGCCCCGGCCGACGGTGCCGCAGCCACCGAAGACGCCGCCGCCGTCGAGGCCGTAACGGAAACCGACGAGGCCGCCGGGGAAGCCCCCGCCGCTCCCGAACCGGCTCCCGAATCCGAGGCCGGTTCCGAGCCCGAACCGGCCGCCGCCGAGGCCCCCGAGCCCGCGGAGACCCCCGAACCGGAACCGGCCGCCGAGCCCGGACCGGAACCCGTACCCGCCCCCGTCTTCGAGGAACACCCGCCCACCTCCTACGTCCTGCGGGTCAACGGCGCCGACCGCCCCGTCACCGACGCCTGGATCGGCGAGTCCCTGCTCTACGTGCTCCGCGAGCGCCTCGGCCTCGCGGGCGCCAAGGACGGCTGCTCCCAGGGCGAGTGCGGCGCCTGCAACGTCCAGGTCGACGGCCGGCTCGTCGCCTCCTGCCTGGTGCCCGCGGCCACCGCCGCCGGGACCGAGGTCCGTACCGTCGAGGGCCTCGCCGAACACGGCGAACCCTCCGACGTCCAGCGCGCCCTGGTCCGCAACTGCGCCGTCCAGTGCGGCTTCTGCGTCCCCGGCATGGCGATGACCGTCCACGACCTGCTGGAAGGCAACCACCGCCCCACCGACCTGGAGACCAGGCAGGCCCTCTGCGGCAACCTCTGCCGCTGCTCCGGCTACCGGGGCGTACTCGACGCCGTACGGGAGGTCGTCGCCGAACGCGAGGCCAACGCGGCGGCGGCCGAAGCGGAATCCGGCCAGCACCGGCCCGGTACCGCGCCCCCCGGCCAGGAAGCCCGTATCCCGCACCAGGCGCCTCCCGGGGCGGGTAGTGTGCAGCCCCACCCCCATGACGGAGGCATGGCGTGACCAGCGACGCCACCGCGACCACCACGGCGACCCCCCTCACGGCCCCCGCGCCCGGCCCCCGCGGCCCCGAACCGGAGCCGCCCGCGCACGGCATCGGCACGTCCCTCCAGGCGGCCGACGCCCGGGCCAAGACCGAGGGCACCTTCCCGTACGCCTCCGACCTCTGGGCCGAGGGCCTGCTGTGGGCGGGCATCCTGCGCTCCCCGCACCCGCACGCCCGGATCCTCTCGATCGACACCTCGGCGGCCCTGGAGATGAAGGGCGTCCGGGCCGTCATCACCCACCAGGACATCCCCGGCGACTCCTCCTACGGCCGCCGGGTCGCCGACCGGCCCGTCTTCGCCTCCGAAGTGGTCCGCCACCACGGCGAGGCGATCGCCGCCGTCGCCGCCGACCACCCCGACACGGCCCGGCTCGCCGCCGCCGCCATCGAGGTCGAGTACGAGGCGCTGGAACCCGTCACCGACCCCGAACTCGCCTTCGAGGCCCCGCCGCTGCACCCCGACGGCAACCTCGTCCGGCACATCCCGCTGCGCTACGGCGACCCCGACGTCACCGGCGACGTCATCGTCGAGGGCCTCTACCGGATCGGCCGCCAGGACCCCGCGCCCATCGGCGCCGAGGCCGGACTCGCCGTACCCCGCCCCGACGGCGGCGTCGAACTGTACGTCGCCTCCACCGACCCGCACACCGACCGCGATCTGGCCGCCGCCTGCTTCGGCCTCGAACCGGAACGCGTCAAGGTGGTCGTCACCGGCGTCCCCGGCGCCACCTCCGACCGCGAGGACCCCGGCTTCCAGCTCCCCCTCGGACTGCTCGCCCTGCGCACCGGCTGCCCCGTCAAACTGGCCGCCACCCGCGAGGAGTCCTTCCTCGGTCACCCCCACCGGCACCCCACCCTGCTCCGCTACCGGCACCACGCCGACGCCGAGGGCCGACTGCTCAAGGTCGAGGCCCAGCTCCTGCTCGACGCCGGGGCCTACGCCGACTCCTCGTCCGAGTCCCTGGCCGCCGCCGTCGCCTTCGCCTGCGGACCGTACGTCGTCCCGCACGCCTTCATCGAGGGCTGGGCCGTCCGCACCAACAACCCCCCCTCCGGCCACGTCCGGGGCGAGGGCGCCATGCAGGTCTGCGCCGCCTACGAGGCCCAGATGGACAAGCTCGCGGGCAAACTCGGCCTCGACCCCACCGACCTGCGGCTCCGCAATGTCCTGGCCACCGGCGACCTCCTCCCCACCGGCCAGACCGTGACCTGCCCGGCGCCCGTCGCCGAACTCCTCGAAGCGGTACGCGACCACCCCCTCCCGGCGCTCCCCAAGGACTCGCCCGAGGACGACTGGCTGCTCCCCGGCGGACCCGAGGGCGCGGGCGAGCCCGCCGCCGTACGCCGGGGCGTCGGCTACGCCCTCGGCATGGTCCACATGCTGGGCGCCGAGGGCACCGACGAGGTGTCCACCGCCACCGTCAAGGTCCAGGACGGCATCGCCACCGTCATCTGCGCCGCCGTGGAGACCGGTTCCGGCTTCACGACCCTCGCCCGGCAGATCGTCCAGGAGACCCTCGGCGTCGACGAGGTCCAGGTGGCCTCCGTCGACACCGACCAGCCCCCGGCGGGCCCCGCCTGCCACGGCCGGCACACCTGGGTCTCCGGCGGAGCGGTCGAACGCGCCGCGAAGATGGTCCGCACCCAGCTCCTCCAGCCCCTGGCGCACCAGTTCGGAATGTCCACCGAACTGCTCCAGATCGCCGACGGCAAGATCACCTCGTACGACGGGGTGCTCTCGGTCACCGTCGCGGAGGCCCTGGAGGGCAAGGAACTCTGGGCCACCGCCCAGTGCCGCCCCCACCCGACCGAGCCCCTCGACGAGACCGGCCAGGGCGACGCCTTCGTCGGCCTGGCGTTCTGCGCGCTCCGCGCGGTGGTCGACGTCGACATCGAACTGGGCTCCGTCCGGGTCGTCGAGATGGCCGTCGCGCAGGACGTCGGCCGGATCCTCAACCCCGCGCAGCTCGCGGTCCGGATCGAGGCGGGCGTCACCCTCGGCATCGGCACGGCCCTCACCGAGAACCTCCGTACCAACCGCGGCGTCGTCCGCCGCCCCGACCTCACGGGCTACGCGCTGCCGACGGCCCTGGACGCCCCCGACATCCGGATCGTCAAACTCGTCGAGGAGCGGGACGTCGTCGCCTCCTTCGGCGCGAAGCCGGCCAGCGCCGTACCGGTGGTGACGTCCCCGGCGGCGGTCGCGGCGGCGGTCCGCGCGGCGACGGGCCGCCCGGTCAACCGCCTCCCGATCCGCCCCCAGGCGGCGGTGGTCCAGCCGTAGCCCTCTCAGGGGCGGCGCTGGGGAGAGCATTTAGGGGCGCGGCCCCGCCGTGGTCGTTCCCATGGGGGCCGGTCAGGTGGAGGTGGTCAGGGGCGCTGGGGGTCTCCCCATTGCCGAAGGCATAGGGGGGCGGAACTGCGCGACCAGCCACGCACGGTCCGCGGCCCGGCTACAGGCTTTCCCGGCAGGCGGGTTCGCCCGAGCGGAAGGCCCTCGCGCAGGCGGGGCGCTCGGGGCGCGGGCCCCTGCGCGGTGGCGGGCAAAATACGTGGAGGGCGCACCCCGCAGGGGCATAGCGTCGGGATCATGACCGATCACCCCACCCCCCTCCACCGACTCGACTCCGCCGTCGTCCTCGTGACCGGCGTGATGGCCGCCGGGAAGTCGACCGTCGCCCAGGCCCTCGCCGAGCGCCTGCCCCGTTCCGCGCATGTCCGCGGGGACGCCTTCCGCCGGATGATGGTCTCCGGCGCGGCGGAGATGAGCGCCGACGACGAGGCCCGTGACGTCGTACGGGAACAACTCCGCCTGCGGCACCGGATCGCGGCGGCGACCGCCGATCTGTACGCGGACGCGGGCCTGACGGCCGTCCTCCAGGACATCGTGATCGGGGACGCCCTCCCCGAGGTCGTGGCCATGGTCCGGACCCGCCCCCTGTACGTCGTCGTGCTCGCGCCCCGGCCGGATGTGATCTCGGCCCGTGAGGAGGCCCGGGCCAAGACGGGCTACGGGCTGGGCTGGACGCCGGAGGGGATGGACAGGATCCTGCGCGACGAGACGCCGCGTACCGGACTCTGGCTGGACTCGGGCGGGCTGACCGTGGCGGAGACGGTGGACGCGATCCTGGCGCGGCTGGACGAGGCCCGGGTCGACGAGGCGCGGGTGGACGAGGCGCGGGTGTAGTTCCGGGTGCGGCCCCGGCGGGGCGCTGGGCGCGGAGACGTCACGCGCACGCCACGGACCCGGCCGCCCACCTTCCGCCGTAGGGGACGACCGGGTCCGTTTCCCGTGTTGCCATGGTCCGCCCGCCATGAGCGCGCGTACCGAGACCGTGACCGGATTCGAACCGGCGTAACTCGTTTTGCAGACGAGGCCCTGAACCACTCGGGTACACGGTCGTGGGGTTCCCCCGCCGGTGTCGCGGTGGTCTCCCTGGTCACGACCGTAGGGGCGCGCGGGGGCGCGGGCCAAGGGATCACGGAGCCCCGCAATACAACCGCCATGCTCCGTTCATAAACCCCTCCCGGGTATGTCCCGCGAGGGGTGGCGCCGTACCCCGCCGACCGGTCCGGCGCGGGGCTCGGAGACGTAGGACCAAGGGACCAGGACGATCCCCGCCCCGCGACAGGGACGATCTTTGGTTATGCCACTTACCCTGGGCTGATGAGCGCCCTCGAACCCCGTGACCCGGAGGTCACCCCACAGGCCACAGGCCCCGTCATACCCCAGGCACAGTCCCCGATCCAGGAGGGGCCGGTCGCCGTGGACACCGGGCCGATCCGGGCCTCCGGGGACGGGGACGGTACCGGGAACAGGGGCGACGCCGGGGCGGGGCCGACGGAGGTCCCCGCCGGGAAGCCCGACGGGGTCCTGGACCGTACGTACCGGGCGCTCAGTATCGGCATCATCGCCGTCGTCCTGCTGATCGCCTTCGAGGCGACCGCCGTCGGCACCGCGATGCCCGTCGCGGCCCGCGAGCTGAACGGCGTCGAGGTCTACGCCTTCGCCTTCTCCTCCTACTTCACCACCAGCCTCCTCGCGATGGTGCTGGCCGGGCAGTGGGCCGACCGCGAGGGCCCGCTGCGCCCGCTGGCCACCGGTATCGCCGCCTTCGGCGCCGGACTCGTCCTCTCCGGCACCGCCGGGGCGATGTGGCTCTTCATCCTCGGCCGGGCCGTCCAGGGCTTCGGCGGCGGACTCGTGATCGTCAGTCTCTACGTGGTCATCGGCCGCGCGTACCCCGAACATCTGCGGCCCAAGATCCTCGCCGCCTTCGCCGCGAGCTGGATCATCCCCTCGATCGTCGGACCGCTCGCTTCCGGCACCATCACCGAGCAGCTGGGCTGGCGCTGGGTCTTCCTCGGCATCCCCGCGCTGGTGGTCTTCCCGCTGGCGCTGGCGCTGCCCGAGATCCGCCGGATGGCCTCGGGCCCGGCCGACCCGACCGCGCCCCGGCCGCCGTTCGACCGCCGCCGGATCCGGCTGGCGCTCGGTATCTCCCTCGGCGCCGGACTGCTCCAGTACTCGGCCCAGGACCTGGTCTGGCTCTCCCTCCTCCCGGCGGCGGCCGGTGCCGCCCTGCTGGTGCCCGCCGTGCTGGGGCTGCTCCCCAAGGGCACCTACCGGGCCGCCCGGGGACTGCCGTCCGTGGTGCTGCTGCGGGGTCTGGCTGCGGGCGCGTTCATCGCCGCCGAATCGTTCATCCCGCTGATGCTGGTGACCCAGCGGGGCCTCTCCCCGACGATGGCCGGCCTCTCCCTCGCGGCGGGCGGCCTCACCTGGGCCGCGGGTTCCTTCCTCCAGTCCCGGCCGCAGATGGAGCCGTACCGGGAGCGGATGGTGTCCGGCGGCATGATCCTCTGCGCGGCGGCGATCGCGGCGGCCCCGCTCGTACTGATCGACTCCGTCCCGGTGTGGACCCTCGCCGTCGCCTGGGGAATCGGCTGCTTCGGCATGGGCATGGTGATCGCCTCGACCAGTGTGCTGCTGCTGAAGCTCTCCGCCCCCGAGGAGGCCGGGGCCAACTCCGCCGCGCTCCAGATCTCCGACGGCCTCTCCAACATCATGCTGCTCGCGGCGGGCGGCGCGGCCTTCGCGGCCCTCGGCGGCGGCGCGGTGGCCCACCACGCGACCACGTCGGCGGCGGACTCCGGCGGCTCCCACCCGGCGGCCTTCGCGGTGGTCTTCGTCCCGATGGCCGTGGTCGCCCTGATCGGCGCCTGGGTCGCGACCCGGCTGCGGGTCCCGTCGCCCCCGGCCGAGACGCCGACGACGGCGATCGCGCCCACGACGGCCTGACGGCCCCGGGGCGGCCGAGGGGCGGCCAGGGGCCGGGCCCGTACCCCCCCGTAAATGAGTACGACCCCCGTACGCCCGCCCGCTACGGTCGCCCCCATGACGACCGCCACGACCACCATGGAACTCCGGCTCCGAGCCGACCGGTACGAGGCCCTGGCCGCCCGCGCGGAGGCCGACGGCCGGGATCCGCACGCGCTCGTCCTCGCGGCGGTGGACGCGTATCTGGAGCGGGCGGCGGCGGAGGACCGCGCGGAGGTCCGCCGGATCGGCACGCTGTACGCCCGCCGCCAGGCGGACCTGCTGCGACGGCTGGGGGAGTAGCCGCCATGACGCTCCCCTTCCGCTCGCGGCCCCTCACGGAGGCCGAGGCGGGCGATCTGGCCGAGATCGGCTTCGGCGGCCCCGTCGGCGTGCGCGACCCCGGCCTCCTCGGCTCGGCGGTCCACCGCCCCGGGGCGCGGATGTACGGGGTGGAGGCGTACCCCGGCGTCTTCGAGAAGGCGGCGGCACTGCTGCACGCCCTCGCGGTGAACCACCCCCTGGTCGACGGCAACAAACGGATGGCGTGGCTCTGTACGGCGGTCTTCCTCCACCTCAACGGCGAGGAGCTGCTGAACGTCTCCGAGGACGCGGCGTACGACCTGGTCGTCGCGGTCGCGTCGGGGGCTCTCGCGGACGTACCGGAGATAGCGGTACGCCTGCGGGAGCTGCGCGCGGACGCGGCAGCGAGGCGCTGAGGGGCCCGGGCCCCTCCCCGGCCTCCGCCGCCCTCGTGCGGGCACCCCGCCCGTGTGAGCTAGGTCGCACCCGCCGAGGCGGCGGCGTCGTCCGGACCGGACGGTCGCGAGCGCACCGGTAGGGTGGCCCGGTTGTCATACCGAGCCCCGAGGGCCCGGCCGGGACGCGTCGCGCCCGCGCCCGGACGACCCGCCGCCCACCGAATCGCTGCACCGGAGACCGTGACTACTACCGCCTCCCACTCCCACCATCTGTCCCCCGCCTTCCCCGGCCGCGCCCCCTGGGGCACGGCGGGCAAGCTGCGCGCCTGGCAGCAGGCGGCCATGGACCGATACGTACAGGAACAGCCGAAGGACTTCCTCGCGGTCGCCACGCCCGGCGCCGGAAAGACCACCTTCGCGCTGACGCTGGCGTCGTGGCTGCTCCACCACCATGTGGTCCAGCAGGTGACCGTGGTCGCCCCGACCGAGCATCTGAAGAAGCAGTGGGCCGCCGCGGCGGCACGGATAGGGATCAAGCTGGACCCGGACTACAGCGCCGGTCCGGTCAGCAAGGAGTACCACGGCGTCGCCGTGACGTACGCGGGTGTCGGCGTCCGCCCGATGCTCCACCGCAACCGCTGCGAGCAGCGGAAGACGCTGGTCATCCTGGACGAGATCCATCACGCGGGCGACTCCAAGTCCTGGGGCGAGGCGTGTCTGGAGGCGTTCGACCCGGCGACCCGGCGGCTGGCGCTGACCGGTACGCCGTTCCGGTCGGACACCAACCCGATCCCCTTCGTCACCTACGAGGAGGGCAACGACGGAATCCGCCGCTCCGCCGCCGACTACACGTACGGCTACGGCCACGCCCTCGGCGACGGGGTCGTGCGGCCCGTCATCTTCCTCTCGTACAGCGGCAACATGCGCTGGCGCACCAAGGCCGGTGACGAGGTCGCGGCCCGGCTCGGCGAGCCGATGACCAAGGACGCGATCTCCCAGGCGTGGCGGACGGCCCTCGACCCGCGCGGCGAGTGGATGCCGAACGTGCTGCGCGCCGCCGACCAGCGGCTGACCGAGGTCCGCAAGTCCATCCCGGACGCGGGCGGGCTGGTGATCGCCGCCGACCAGGACGCGGCGCGCTCGTACGCCAAACTCATCCGCGAGATCACCGGTACGAAGGCGACGGTCGTCCTCTCCGACGACACCGGGGCGTCGAAGCGGATCGACGAGTACAGCGACAGCACCGACCGGTGGATGGTCGCGGTCCGGATGGTGTCGGAAGGCGTCGACGTACCCCGGCTCGCGGTCGGGGTGTACGCGACCACCATCTCGACCCCGCTGTTCTTCGCCCAGGCCGTCGGCCGCTTCGTCCGCTCCCGCAGGCGCGGCGAGACCGCGTCCGTCTTCCTCCCCACGATCCCCATGCTCCTCGGCTTCGCCAACGAGATGGAGGTCGAGCGGGACCATGTCCTCGACCGCCCGAAGAAGGAGGGCGAGGAGGACCCGTACGCCGAGTCCGAGAAGGAGATGGACGAGGCCAACAAGGCCCAGGACGAGGACACCGGCGACCAGGACCAGCTCCCCTTCGAGGCGCTGGAGTCGGACGCCGTCTTCGACCGGGTGATGTACAACGGCGCCGAGTTCGGCATGCAGGCGCACCCGGGGAGCGAGGAGGAACAGGACTACCTCGGCATCCCCGGCCTGCTCGAACCCGACCAGGTCCAGATGCTCCTCCAGAAGCGCCAGGCCCGCCAGATCGCCCACAGCCGCAAGAAGCCGGACGAGGAGGCGGACCTCCTCGAACTCCCCGCCGAACGCCGCCCCGTCGTCTCCCACAAGGAACTGCTGGAACTGCGGAAGCAGCTCAATACGATGGTCGGCGCCTACGTCCACCAGAGCGGCAAGCCGCATGGCGTGATCCACACCGAACTCCGCCGCGTCTGCGGCGGCCCGCCGAGCGCCGAGGCCACGGCGGGCCAGATCCGCGAACGGATCAAAAAGGTGCAGGAGTGGGCGACGCGGATGCGGTGACCGGCGGGTTCCGGGGCCGTACGCCGACACGTCCCGCCCGGATCACTCCGTCACGGGCAGGCACTCGGTGAGCAGGCCGACGATGTCGCGCCAGGCTCGCCGCGCGTGTTCGGGGTGGTATCCGACGCCGGGGAGCACGGTGTGGTCGACCGTCGGATGGTGGAAGGCGTGCAAGGCGCCGCCGTAGACCACGAGACGCCAGTCGACGCCCGCGGCCTCCATCTCTGCTGTGAACGCGTCCCGCCGGGCGGGGGACATGATCGGGTCCTCCGACCCGACCCCCGCCCACACCGGACACCGGATCCGCGCCGCCTCGCCCGGCCGACCGGTGACCAGCCCGTTGACGGTCCCGATCGCACGCAGGTCGACCCCGTCCCGCCCGAGCTCCAGCGCGATCGCGCCACCGGTCCCGTAGCCGACGGCGGCGATCCGCCCGGGGTCGGCCAGCGGTTCGGCGCGCAGCACATCGAGCGCCGCGTGCCCGATGCCGCGCATCCGATCGGGGTTGTCGAGCAGCGGCAGACAGCGGGCCAGCATCTCCTCGGGCTCGCTCAAGTAGCGCCCGCCGCCATGAAGATCGAAGGCCAGCGCGACGTACCCCATTTCGGCAAGGGCATCGGCCCGGCGCCGCTCGACATCACTGAGCCCGGTGCCCTCCGGCCCGACCAACACCGCGGGCCGCCGGTCGCCCCCGGCAGGGAGGGCGGGGAGCGCCGGGAGCGCCAGATGCCCGATCATCGTCAGACCGTCGGCCGGGTACTCGACCGTGCGTGTGGTGATCGTCGTCGTCATGAAACTCGACGGTAAGCGATCACCGGGCCGGAGGGGTCCTGGGTTCACGGTCGGCGGAACGCCACGGGCGTCTCGCTGGTTGTGCTGGCTGCTGTGAAGACGCGGTGCTTTTCGCGGCTGCGGTGTCGGCGGTGGCGGGAGGCGACGGTCCCCGCAGGCGCGGGGAACACAAAAGGCCGGAGACGGACATCAAGCCGAGCTGGGGCCCATCCCCGCACGCGCGGGGAGCACAAGGTGACCGCGTACCGAGCGGCGTTGTCGGGGGGACCATCCCCGCACGCGCGGGGAGCACTGGCCGTCCTTGACCCTGCTGGCAAGCCGGACGGGACCATCCCCGCACGCGCGGGGAGCACACGGACCGGAAGAGAGCAGCCGGGGAGACGTCGGGACCATCCCCGCACGCGCGGGGAGCACGACCGCCTGCCGGCGGAATCCGGGCTGATCGTGGGACCATCCCCGCACGCGCGGGGAGCACGCCGCCGGGATCATCCCGGGGAACCCGAACCCGGGACCATCCCCGCACGCGCGGGGAGCACAGTTTCCCACCTGCGGGTTTGTCAGGCGGAGGTGCTGTTTTTCATCACTAGTGCCGACTCCGGCGAAAAGTGCATTCGGCTTGAATGGGGCGGCTGTTGAGCCTCGTTGTACGGCACGCTTCCCACCCCGTTCGTCGGTACCGAGCGCTGACGATACCCGGCGGGGCGCAGCTCCTCCAGCCGCTCCCGGAGGGCCCGTCGAGCCCTCCACCAGGGCCCCGCACGGCCGTGGGGCGACGCGGGGCGGCGTCCGTTCATCCCACGGGCCATACGTAGTTGTCGGTGGTGCGCCAGCCGCGCATCGTCCCGTCGGGGTCCAGAGCGATGCCGTATGCCGTATGGCCCGGGCGGCCCTGCTCGTTCCATCGGGCCCACTCCGCCTCGACGCGTTCCCACAGGGCGCCGTCGCCGCCGTAGGTCACGGTCGGGGGGTGGTCGGTCGTGCCGACGGGGGTACGGGCCCAGGAGCCGTCCGGCTGTTGGAACTGGATGGACGTCGGGCCGCCCGCGTCGTCGAGGTGGTGGACGAGTTCCGCCTCGGGGAGGGCCAGGGAGAGAGCGATCCGGAAGCCGTACTGCTCCTGGATGTCGGCGGCGCTGACCGCCGTGCGTCGAGTGCCGGACTCCGGCCGGTACGCGGCACGCTCCCGAACGGGGTAGGTCGTGGCATCGGAACGGGCCGGCATGAAGCGGCCCGAGGTCGCGGTGAAGCCTCCCGTGGCGCCGCCGTCGGGGTCCACGACCAGTCTGACGATTCCTCCGTCGATACCCAGGGCGAGATCGGTGAGGATCATGCCTCCGGGCCGGGTCTGCCGGATCCATGCTTCCGGAATCCGGGTCACGGAGCAGGTGGCGATCACGCGATCGTACGGACCGCCCGCCGGATGGCCGTTGCGACCGTCCCCGACGGCGAGCAGCGGCGCGTACCCGAGTTCGGCCAGCCGCGTTCTCGCGGTCTCGACCAGGCCGGGGTCGATATCGATGGAGTACACCAACTGCGGACCGAGGCGCGCGCTCAGGAGGGCCGTGTTGTAGCCGGTCCCCGTGCCGATTTCCAGGACGCGATGGCCGGATTCGAGTTGCAGCTCGGTCAGCATTCCGGCCACGAGTCCCGGAGCTGTGCTGGAGGAGGACGCGACGCCGGTCCACGCCCGGTCGCCGACTTTCTCGGCGGTCGCGGGGTCGAGCGCTGTGACCAGGGTTTCGTCGCTGTACACCGCCTGTAGCCACCGCTCGCGATCGTCGGTGGCGTCCCGCAGCTGCCATACCGAGATGCCTCGTTCGTCGAGGCCGTGCTCGTACCAGGCCGGTACGAAGATCGCCCGGGGCACCTCGGTGAAGGCGTTGCGCCATTCGGCGGGGAGCGGTTGCCGGGCGTGGAGTTCGTCGACCAGTCCGTGCAGCCGGTCTGCGGAGTGGAGTGGGATGTCGGGTGGGGTCATAGGACGCTCCTCACGGTCGTCGGCGATGGCTTCGGTAATCGCCTGTCCCGTTTCATGCGAATCAGTCCCACTGCCCGAGGGGTTTGCTGTCCGTGCTGTGGACTGCGCGTGGATCGGCCGAGTCCCGGTCTGTGAGCAGGGCCGTGCGTCGACGGCCTTCGACCGGCTGCTCTCGGCGGCAACGCGTTCGGCGAGCGGTTCGCGGACAACCGGACACTTCGCATCGGCTGCGAAGTCGCGTACGTCATGGGCTCGGTGAGGGATCGGCGTCGGTGGGGCCATATCCCGGAGCGGCCCTCGGTTCTTGTTGCCCGCTCCGCAGAAAACCCCGGGCCAACGGCCCGGGGCTTCCGTGCTATCCGGACCGGTTGAGGGTGGCGCGGCCGGTCCCCGAAGGGCGCCGGATCAGATCGTCGGCGTGTCGTCGACGATCTCCTTGTGCGGTTCGACGACGAACTTCCAGCCTTCGCTGGGCTCCAGGAACCGCACCCGGGTCGGGTAGATGTCCAGGGCGCGGCGGTCGCGGTTCTGATTGTTCGCGTTCTTCCGCGCCCGGGCCGGCTCCTCGTACAGGTCGACCTTGACGTCCGGGACCGCCACGACCTCCTCGCTCCAGCGCTGGACGACTCCCGCGCCGAACGCGTCCCTCGCGGCGGAGTAGAGCGCTTCCAGGGACTCCTTGTTCCCGTCGGGCACGAAGAGGGCGAGGTTCAGGAGAACGCCGGCGCTCTGGAGGACCTCGATTTCCTGCCCCGCCTTGTCGGCGACCCAGATCCCGGCGTCTTCGGCGTCGTCCGGGAGGGCATGGACCTCTTCGCCGAAGACCGTCTTCGCGGCGAAGGATCCCCCCTCGAAATTCTTACCCGGCTCCGTGAGGAAAGCCGGGGCATAGCAGTCCAGAGGAAGGCTCTCCGTCCCCGCCGAGACAAAAATTCTGTCCTGGACGCCCAGGCTTGAAATCTCCTCGGCAGTAAGACGACGGGCCGTAACCTTCTCGGTATTCACGCCATTCCCCTTTGGGTCGCGACATCCTGCGAATTCATTAAGACCCTATCACGAAAGAGCCAACTGCCCTTCATTGCACACGCGTTCGCGTTCGCGATGGCGCCGGTCGGCCTTCTGTGCATTTCTTCCGTGCGGGCGGCAAGCGACTCTTCGGCTTTATCGGAAAGTATGGCGCTCGCAGATAAATGCTACGGGCAAGACTCCGCATTCACCGTGTCCTGTCTCCGTATCACGGCATGCCGCGGGTAACGGCCCTGACCGCTCATGCCGTCAGTGTGCCCGCGACCACTGACAACGCCCGCGGTGGCCCCGCCGACCCCCGTCCGTACCCGGTCCGGGCGGGCGGCGACCGCCCCCGGGGCCCGGCGTCGGCCTTCCGGGACGGACGCCACCGGCACCGGGGCGGCGACCGGCTCGGTGGGCGGGACCGGCGGAACCGGGTAACGTCGTTGTCATGTTCTTCCAGGCGCCGATTTCCGGGTGAGAGCGTGACGGGCCGCCGCTGACGTCCGTCGTCGCCGCGACCGTCTCCCCACCGACGAATCCGTAGATCACTTCACACCATTCCCGGGAGAACCCATGACCGTGAGCAAGAACATCAACAACCCCGTGGGCCAGGGCGGCGGCCAGCGCAAGAGGCTGTCCCGCGCCGAGCGTCAGAACAACGGTCCGCACCGCAACCTCGACCGCCGGGGTGCCGCCGACCGGAAGGCGGAGCTGGTGCGCAAGATGCGTGAGAAGACGGACGCGGCTGAGGGTGCCGGGCCGACGGGCGACGACAACGCGCAGAGCTGACGCGCCGCTGCCGGACGGCAGCGCGCGAAACAGGCCCGGGTCGGATACCCGGGCCTGCTGCGTGCTGCGTGCTGCGTGCTGCGTGCTGCGTGCCGCACACCGATGCGACCGCGCCGCGCCCCTGGGCGGCCCCCGGAAGCGGCGGCCGGACGCGGATCACGTCTCGGCCGGCGGTTCCGTCGGCAGGCCGGTGAGCCGGCTCACGGGTGACAGCGCGAGCGTGATCACCACGGCGGCGGAACCGGCCGCCGCGACGGTCAGCGCCCCGTGGGCGCCGAGGCGGCCGGAGAGCAGGCCCGCGGACAGACCGCCGAGGGCTCCGCCGCCGAACAGCAGGGTGCGGAAGACCGCCGTCATCCGGCCCATCATCGACTGCGGGGTGCCGGCCTGACGCAGGCTGACGATGACGACGCCGGCGACACCGAGCCCCAGGTAGCTGGTGAAGAAGGAGAAGACGAACATCCCCACCATCACCGGGCGGGGGCCAGCCGCCAGGACGATCAGCAGGGGGCCGAGGAGGAGGGCCGACTGCGCGACGAGGTAGACGCGTCCGAGCCGGAAGCGCCGGATCACCGTGCGGGAGATCGCCGCGCCGATCAGACCGCCCACCGAAGCGGTCGCGAAGACACCGCCGATGGCCGTCGGTCCGAGGTGGAGGTCGCGTGTCCCGTAGAGCAGGAACACAGTCCACACGGTGACCATCGAGAAGTTGCAGCAGAACCCGATGAGCGCGAGCGACCGCAGGACCGGATTCCTCAGCACCCAGCGGAGACCTGCCCGGAGTTCGGCCGGCACACGGCGTCGTACGGTCGCGGATACGGGTCGCGGTTCGGGGGTGCGGATGAGCAGCAGCGACACCACGGACACCAGGCAGGAGAACGCGTTCGCGACCAGCGCCACGGGTGCGGTGACGGCGGCGACCAGAAGACCGGCGAGTCCGGGGCCCGCCACATCGGCCGCTGACGAGCTCATCCCCATCTTGGCACCGGCCTCGACGTAGCGTTCGGGATCACGCACCAGGGTGGGTACGTAGGACATCCAGCTCACGTCGAACAGCACTGAGGCGACGCCGACGGCGCAGGCGACGGCCAGCAGGAGGGTCAGGTCGAGCGTGCCCGTCCAGTAGAGGACGGGTACGAGGGCCAGCAGGACCATCCGGACGAGGTTGGCGCCGAGCATCAGCCGCCGCCGCCGGGCGCGGTCCACCCATACGCCGAGGACCAGGGCGAGCCCGAGATACGGGACGAGTTGCAGGAACCGAAGGAAGCCGACCTGTTCGTCGGTGGCGCCGAAGGCGGTGATCGCGGTGAGCGGCAGGGCGAGGTTGGTGACCTGGGCGCCCAGCAGCGACAGGGTCTCGCCGAACCAGAACTTCAGGAAGTCGCCGTTGCGCCAGAGGCTGTCCGGAGCCGTTCCCCCGGCGGCGCGCGTCCCCACGGCGGTCATCGGCGCCCCCTTCGGAGATCGGGAGCCTGCCGGGCGAGGTCGGCGACCGCGTCGGCGACGTGGTCCACCTCCTCCTCGGTGTTGTAGTAGTGCGGCGACAGACGCAGGCACCATTCGATGCCCTTGTCCCGGAAGTCGTACTGCGCGAACTCGCGGAAACTGAGGGCGGAGTTGATACCCCGGGCGTCCACGGCCGCCTTGAACGGCTGCGGCTGCCAGCCCTCCACCGCGAAGGTGACGAGCGCGGCCAGCCGCGGACCGCGGTCGAGCACCCGCACCCCGGGTACGGCTCCGAGCCGGTCGCGCAGCCGGGCGGCGAGTGCCGGTGTGCGCTGCTCGACGGCCTCGATGCCGACCTCGCGGGCGTAGCGCGTCGCGGCGGCGCTGCCGAGCACCGTGGCGTAGGGGAACTCCCACTCCTCGAACCGGGCCGCTGTCGGAGCGGGCTCGTATGCGCCCGGCTCGGTCCAGCGGGCGCCGTGCATGTCGATGAACAGCGGTTCGTAGCCCGCCCGCAGGACGCGATCGGATACGTACAGGAATCCGGAGCCGCGCGGGCCGCGGAGGAACTTGCGGCAGGTGGCGGTGAGGAGGTCGCAGCCGATCTCCGCCACGTCGATGACGAACTGGCCCACCGACTGGCAGGCGTCCACCAGGTAGAGCAGGTTCAGCTCCCGGCAGTGCCGGCCGATCTCGGCGACCGGTGAGACGAGTCCCGAGTTGGTGGGGACATGGGTGGCGGACACCAGCCGGGGCCGGTGGGTCCGCATCAGCGCGGCCATCGCCTCCGTGTCGACGCCCCCGTCGGCGGTGTCGGGAGCGTGGACGATGCGTACGCCGAACCGCTTGCGCAGGGACAGGAAGGCGATCTGGTTGGAGACGAAGTCGTCACGGGTCGTGAGGATGACGTCGTCGGCCTCGAAGGGAATCGAGGACAGGGCGTTGGCGTAGGCGTGGGTGGCGCTGCCCGCGAAGGCGATGTTGTCGGGCGTGGTGTTGATGAGGGCGGCGATCTCCGTGTAGAAGGCGCGCACTTCGGCGGCCCGGGCGGCTGACGCCTCGTAACCGCCGATCCGTGCTTCGAGGTTCAGATGGCCGATCATCGCGTCGAGTACGGGGGTGGTCGGCAGTCCGCAGCCCGCGTTGTTGAAGTGGATGACCTTCCGGCACCCCGGGGTGTCGGCCCGCAGCGCGGCGACGTCCAGCTGAAGTGCTTCCCGAACCGAACCGATAGCGCTATTGTCATTCCTCATGAATGACAGTAGCACTTCTGGCGAGTTGGCCGACAGGCTGCGCACACTGCTCGCGCGGCTCTCGCCCGGCGACCGGCTGCCGAGCAGCCGCGAGCTGATCAAGGAGTACCGGGTCGGCCCCGCGACCGTGGCACGGGCCATCGCCGCACTGGCGGCGGAGGGCGCGGTGGTGACCCGCCCGGGCAGCGGGACGTACGTGGCGCGGCGCACCCGGCTCGGCGAAGAGTCCTCCGACTCCGCTACCAGCACCGACTGGCAGACGGTCGCCCTCACGGACCGCGCCGTCGACACACATCTGATCGCCGATCGGCTCGGGCCGCCACCGGCCGGGACGATTTCCCTGGACGGCGGTTATGTGCACCGCTCGCTCCAGCCCACCCGCGCCCTGAGCGCGGCGCTGGCGCGGGCGGCGCGCCGCCCGGACGCCTGGGACCGTGCCCCGGCCGCCGGTCTGACGGAGCTGCGCACCGTGTTCGCCCGTCTCGTCGGCGGCAGCGTCGCACCGCAGGACGTCCTGGTCACCGCGGGCGGACAGAGCGCCCTGTCGATCGCCTTCCGGGCGATCGCCGGACCCGGCAGCCCGGTCCTGGTGGAGTCGCCCACCTATCCCCGCGCCCTGGCGGCCGCCCGCGCCGCGGGGCTGCGACCGGTGCCGGTCCCGCTCGACGCCGACGGGCTGCGGCCCGACCTGCTGGCCGACGCGTTCGCGATGACCGGTGCACGGCTGCTGTACTGCCAGCCGGCCTTCCAGAACCCGACCGGCGCGGTACTGGCGCCCGAGCGGCGCAGCCAGATCCTCGATGTGGCGCGCGCCTCCGGCGCGTTCGTGATCGAGGACGACTTCGCGCGGCACCTGGGACACGGCGGCGCCGTGCCGCGGCCGCTGGTCGCCGATGACCGCGACGGCACGGTCGTCCACATCACCTCGCTCACCAAGCCCGCCGCGCCGAGCCTGCGGATCGGGGCCCTCGTGGCTCGCGGGCCGGTCATGGAACGGATGCGGGCAGTACGCCTGGTCGACGACTTCTTCGTCACGCGCCCGCTCCAGGAGGCCGCGCTGGAAGTGCTCAGCTCCCCGTCCTGGGACCGGCACGTCCGCTCGCTCGGTACGGCGCTGCGTGAGCGCTGCGCCGTGGTGGCCGCCGCGATCGCCCGGGAGGTCCCCGGCGCGGCCCTTTCCGGGCTGCCGGCCGGAGGGCTGCATCTGTGGGTCCGTCTGCCGCCCGGCGTGGACGACGCGGTGCTCACGAGCGCCGCCCGGCAGCGCGGCGTCGCCGTGAGCGTCGGCAGCCGTTACTTCGCCACCGAGCCGCCGGCCGCTCACCTGCGTATCGGGTTCGCGGCCGCGGCCGACTGCGCGGAGCTGACGGAGGGGGTACGCCGGCTGGGAGCCGCGTTCGGGGATCTCGGCCCGGAGCGGGAGGAGTGACACCACCGGCCCTTGTCAGTCGGGGCCCTGTGTCCGGGTGGGGTTTTCAGGTGAGGAGGCCGATGGCTGCGTAGGTGTGGTCGTTGGCTGGGGTGTGGTTGTCGGTGTGGGTGGGCTGCCATTGGCCGGCTGGGACGAGGCCGGGGCCTGCGGGGGTCAGTCCTGTGTAGAAGGCGGCGATGTCTTCGAAGGTGCGGGGTCGGGTGGGGAGTCCGGCGATCTGGAGGGTGCGGACCGCGCGGTGGACGGTTTCGGGGTTGTGTTCGTGGGTGAGGTGGGTGGCGATGAGTGCGCTGCCGGGTGGGAGAGCGCCCAAGAGGATTCGTAGATGGGTGCGGGGGTGTTCGTGGTCGTAGAGGGTGTCGAGGACTGCGGTGGCGACGAGGGCGACCGGTCTGTTGAGGTCGAGGTGGGCGGCTGCCTCGTCGAGGATGTGGTGGGGGTTGCGGAGGTCGCCGAGGACCGCGCGGACCATGCGGCCCGTCTCTTCGGTTTCGTGGGCGGTGTTGAGGTGGGTGACGGCGAGGGGGTCGTGGTCGATGTAGAGGGTTCTGGCGCGGTGGTGGTGGCGTTGCACCAGGTGGTGGCTGGCGGGGGTGGAGCGGGGTGGGAGTCCGGGGCCGATTTCCAGGACTTGGGCGATGCCGAGGTCTCGTGTGGTGTGGGTGAGGGCCCTCAGGCGGAAGGCGCGGGTGGCGCGGGCGACCTCGCGGGCGGGGTAGCCGAGGGCGTGGAGGGTGCGTACGAGTTCCTCGTCCGCCTCGTACGCGTCGAGGGCCTCGGCAGCGTCACCGAGGGCGGCGTGCTGGAAACGGGCACTGCTCACCGGCCGGAACGCGGACGGGGTAGGGAGCACGGTCACGACACATCCCCCAAGTCGCTTACGGGGGTGCAGCCGAGGAGTTGGGTGACGGTGAGGTCGGCGAGGAGCCACGGCAGGCGGGGGTCTTCGTGGGCGAGGTGGACGGCGGTCGCGGTGGTGGCGGGGCGCCGTCCGGGGCCGGGGGCGTACTGGTTGCCGTGGTAGCCCCAGGCGCGGGGGTAGCGGACCCGTACCGCCCGGTACCCCCGGGCGAGGGACGGACACTGCCGGACGGCGAGGGTCGCGCAGGGGTTGGGGCAGAGGGGCACGAT
>NZ_JBFADP010000062.1:0-47951 GCF_040641415.1 Streptomyces sp. NPDC020875
GCCCGCTGCCCCCCCCCCACACCCCCTCCCCCGGCAAACCCCCCGGGGGGGGGCCCCGGCACCGCGCCCCCACCGGCCGCCGGGGCCGTCCGGGAACGTTCCCGGACGGCCCCGGGGCGGCTCCGGGACCGGCAGCCGCGCATATGTGCCCTCGTGTGGGAGTGATCACTCCCGCCCGGGGGCACACCCCGTGACGCGGTCGGTGTGCGCGAGAATGGCGGCATGGATATGCCGAGGAACGAACGCTCGCAGGAAAGCCCCCATGTCCTCGTCGTGGGGCAGGACGGCATGGCTCTCGGCGGCGGTGACGGTAGCGGCGACGACCAGTCTCGTGAGGTTCCCGTGACGGAGATGGTGGAACAGCCCGCGAAGGTCATGCGGATCGGCAGCATGATCAAGCAGCTGCTGGAAGAAGTCAGGGCCGCTCCTCTGGACGAGGCCAGCCGGGTCAGGCTGAAGGAGATCCACGCCAGCTCCGTGAAGGAGCTGGAGGACGGGCTCGCCCCCGAACTGGTCGAGGAGCTGGAACGGCTCTCCCTCCCCTTCACCGACGAGGCCGTCCCCTCCGAGGCGGAACTGCGGATCGCCCAGGCCCAGCTCGTGGGCTGGCTCGAAGGGCTCTTCCACGGCATCCAGACGGCCCTGTTCGCCCAGCAGATGGCGGCCCGGGCCCAGCTGGAGCAGATGCGCCGCGCCCTGCCGCCCGGCGCGTCGCACGACGAGGACAACCCGATGGACGGCGCGCTGCGCTCGGGGCCGTATCTGTAGACCGCGTCTACCACGTCCACCGCGTCCGCGGACCGCGGCTCCCGAGCCGTACCCCACAAGGGTCCCGGCCCGGGGCCGACCGGCCCGGGGGCGGCTCGGGCGCGGCTCGGGCGTCCCGGTGCGTACGCATGCGTACGAATGCCCGCGGACGCGTCCCGGTGCGTATGGCTGCCGCGTATGAATGCCGTGTACGTATGCGTACCGGGACGGTCTCCGCGGTCGCGGCGGGGGTCAGGCCGCCCTGAGCAGGATCTTGCCGGTATGCGTACCGGCCTCCAGCGCCTCATGGGCAGCGGCGGCATCCCGGAGCGGGAACTCCCGGTCGACCACGGTCCTGACCCGGCCCGACTCGATCAGCGGCCAGACGTGTTCCCGGACGGCCGCCATGATCGCCGCCTTCTCCTCCAGCGGCCTGGCCCGTAGCGATGTCGCGGTGATCGCCGCCCGCTTCCCCAGCAGCGTCGCCAGGTTCAGCTCGCCCTTGATTCCACCCTGGAGGCCGATGACGGCCAGCCGGCCGTTGACCGCGAGCGCCCGGACGTTCCGGTCCAGGTACTGGGCGCCCATGATGTCGAGGATGACATCGGCGCCGTCCCCGTCGGTGGCCCGGCGCAGTTCGTCGGCGAAGTCGTCCCGCCGGTAGTCGATCAGGATGTCCGCGCCCAGCTCGGCGCAGCGCGCCAGCTTCTCCGGGCCGCCCGCGGTGACCGCGACCCGCGCCCCGACGGCCTTGGCGAGCTGGATCGCCATCGTGCCGATCCCGCTCGCCCCGCCGTGGATCAGTACGGTCTCCCCCGGCCGCAGCCCCGCGACCAGGAAGACATTGGACCAGACCGTCGCGGTGACCTCGGGCAGGGACGCGGCGACCGCGAGATCGACACCCCGGGGCACCGGCAGTACCTGACCCGCGGGGACGGCGACCCGCTCCGCGTAGCCGCCGCCCGCGAGCAGGGCGCACACCTCGTCACCGAGGGCCCAGCCGGAGACCCCGGTCCCGATGCCGACGATCCGGCCCGAACACTCCAGGCCCGGATAGGGCGACGCGCCCGCCGGGGGGTCGTAGCGCCCCCGCCGCTGGAGGACGTCGGCACGGTTGACGGCACTGGCCACCACCTCGATGAGGACTTCGCCCTCGGCCGCCACGGGATCGGGCACCTCGGCCCAGACCAGCGCCTCGGGCCCACCGGGTTCCGGAATCGTGATCGCATGCATGACCGCGAGGCTACTCCGGAGCCGTTCCCCGGCCCCGCCCCAACCAGCTGTTTCAGGGCCGGTGGGGCTGCTCCGGCGGGGCGGACGCGTTCGCCCGGACGATGGTGATCAGACGGTCCGTCAACTGGAGCGGGCTCGCCGCCGGGTCGTCGTACCCGATCAGCCGATGGCCGCGCAGCACACTGACCACCAGATCGCCGGTGTCCCGGACGTCCTTCCCCACCTCGGCCTTTATCACCGGCCGCTCGACCAGGTCGAGGCCGCTGCCCTGATGGATCAGATCCTCCATCACGGCCCCGGCGTTCGGGCTGAGTACGGAGAGACCCAGCAGCCGCCCCGCCGCGCTGGCGCTGGTGATCACCGTATCGGCGCCCGACTGGCGGAGCAGGGGCCCGTTCTCCTCCTCCCGTACCGCCGCCACGATCTTCGCCTGCCGATTGAGCTGGCGCGCCGTCAGAGTGACCAGTACGGCGGTGTCGTCGCGCTGTGTCGCGATGACGATCTGCCGGGCCCGCTGGACCTCCGCCCGCAGCAGAACCCCGCTGCGGGTGGCGTCGCCGACCACGCCCTCGACACCCTCGGCCAGCGCCGACTCGATCACCTTGCCGCTCGGGTCGACCACGATGACCTGCTCTTTCGGCAGGCCCGTCGCCATCAGTGTCTGAAGGGCCGAGCGCCCCTTGGTCCCGAAGCCGACGATGATCGTGTGATCGCGCACGTCCGGCCTCCTCCTCGTCGTTCCCGAGTTCCCGATCCAGTTGTTCCGCCCGGCCCCGGTAGTACCCGTGTTCCCGGCACTTCCGACCGAACCCGGCGAGACTTACCCGGACGGATCCGCGACCATGGTCACCCATGCCCCGCGAGACGGCCAAGGCCGGAGGAGACACGCGATGAAGGACGAGGAACATCCGCCGCCCAGGGGACGGATCTCGATCCTGCGCTCCATCTGGTCCCGCCCCAAGGTGGAGACCAGCGACGACACCGAGGCGGGGCGCGCCATCACGATGCCCGCACAGGCGGCCGTACCGCCGCTCCAGCAGGTACTGCGGCGGCTGGCCATGGCGATACTGGTCCTCGCGGTCACCACCCTGCTCGTCTGGCTCGACCGGGCGGGCTACAACGACAACGCGGACGGCAAGGTCGACCTCCTCGACGCGGCGTACTACACCACCGTCACCCTCTCCACCACGGGTTACGGCGATATCGCCCCCGTCAGCGACGCCGCCAGGCTGACCAATATCTTCGTGATCACCCCGCTGCGCGTGGTCTTCCTGATCATCCTGGTCGGTACCACCTTGGAAGTGCTCACCGAACGCACCAGGCAGCAGGTCCGCGTCCACCGCTGGCGCTCCCGGATGCGGGACCACGTGGTCGTCGTCGGCTACGGCACCAAGGGGCGGCACGCCGTGGAGACCCTGCTCGGACAGGGCCTCACCAAGGAGCGGATCGTGATCGTCGACCCCCTCCAGAAGGCGGTCGACGCGGCCAACGCGGACGGGCTCGTCGCCGTCCAGGGCGATGCCACCCGCTCCAAGACCCTGCTCAGGGCGGAGCTGGAACGGGCCGCCCGGGTGATCATCTCCCCGCAGCGGGACGATACCGCCACCCTGGTGACCCTGACCGCCCGCCAGCTCAACCGCCGGGCGTCCATCGTGGTCGCGGTCCGCGAGGACGAGAACGTACCCCTGCTGAAGCAGAGCGGCGCGGACACCGTGGTCACCAGCTCCAGCTCCGCCGGACGGCTGCTGGGCGCGTCGACGGCGAGTCCGCATGTGGCGGACACCCTGGAGGATCTGATGACCCACGGCCGTGGGCTCAGCCTCACCGAACGGGGCGTACGGAAGGACGAGATCGGCCGGACCCTGCGGGAGTGCGCGGATCTGGTGGTCGCCGTGGTGCGGCGGAAGCGGATGCTGGACTACGCCGACCCGGAGGCCGCGACCATGCAGTTCGGGGACCGGCTGATCATCATCGGCCGGGAGGAACCCGAGTACCTCTGACGGATCCGGTGCTCCGAAGGACACCGGCCATTGGTCACCGGGCCGTTGGCCACCGACTGTTCGACGTTGATCACTGACAGTGTTTCACGTGAAACGCAGTCGGCGACCGGGCCCGGTCACAGCCAGAGGCCGTCGGTGCCGCCCGGGGCCGACGGGAGATCCAGTACCTCCAGTTCGTCCCCGGGCCGGGCCCCGCCGGGCGGTACGACCGCCAGCCCGTTGGCCGAGGCGATCCCGCGCAGCATCGCCGGACCGTGGTACCGCAGCGGCACCAGCAGCGCCCCGCTGTGCACGACGGGGACGAGCCGGGTGTCCCGGGGGTGACCGGACACCTCGTCACGTACCGGCGCGGTGTACGGAACCGGCTCCGGCAGCCCGCCGAGCGCGCGCAGCAGCGGCGCGGCCAGGGTGAGCAGCCCGGAGACCGCCGCGAGGGGGTTGCCGGGGAGCCCGACGAGACAGCGGGGGCCGGGCCCGTCGGGGAACCGGGCCAGCAGCATCGGATGGCCGGGCCGTACTCCGACACCGTCGACGACCAGGGTGGCGCCCGCCTTCCGCAGCACCGGATGGACATGGTCGACGGGCCCGGCGGCCGTACCGCCGGTGGTGATCACAAGATCGGCCGGGGAGCCGGTCACCGCCCGGCGGAGCGCCTTCTCGTCGTCGCCGATCCGGCGGGTGCCGAGGACTTCGGCGCCCAGGGCCCGCAGCCATGGGGCCGTCATGGGGCCGAGCGCGTCCCTGATCCGGCCGTCGTGGGGGAGTCCGCCGTCGAGGAGTTCGTCCCCGAGTACCAGCACTTCGACGGTCGGGCGGACGACGACGGCGAGTTCGTCGTATCCGGCCGCCGCCGCGAGCCCGAGCACGGCCGGGGTGGCCGTCGCCCCGGCGGGCAGCAGCCGCTCACCGGACCGGCACTCCTGGCCCCGGGGCCGGATGTCCTGGCCGTGGACCACCGTCCGGGACGGCAACAGCAGCCCCCGGGCCGGGTCGGGCCGGGCGTGCTCGGTCCGGATCACGGCGGTGGCCCCGGGCGGGACCCGGGCACCGGTGGCGATCGGCACGGCGGTGCCGTCGGGCAGCGGGGGTACGTCATCGCGCCCGGCGAGTACGGGGGCGGAGTCGTCGAGGTCCCAGGGGCCGGGTCCGGCCACGGCCCAGCCGTCCATGGCCGAGGTGTCGAACGACGGCAGATCGCAGAGCGCGGTCAGCTCCTCGGCCAGCACCAGGCCCACAGCCGACTCCAGCGATACCCGCCGGGTCCGGTCGCCGCGGAACACCTCCCGCCCGGCCGTCGCCGCCGCCGCCCGGGCTTCGGGCCAGGCCGTCCCCGCCCGCCGCTCCCGACCCGCTGCCGCTTCCGTCGGTCCTGCCGGTCCGGCCGGTCCCGCCCGGCCAGTGCGCCCGGTCCGTCCGGTCTGTCCTACGGGCCGTTCCGCGCCGCTCCCGTACGCGGCCCGGCCGACGAGCGCGAGGGCGTCCTCGACGCCGTCCTCACCGCCGGGGACGTCCGTGGCGGCGGGCTCCCGCGAGGCGGCCGGAACCCTGCGGGGAGCGGACCGGCCGACCAGCCCCAGGACGTCCTCGAAGCCGTCGTCGTTCCCGTCATCGTTGCCGTCGTCGCGCCCAGGGGCGGCGGCACCGGGGTCGGTCGGGGTGGCGGTGTCGGTCGGGGCGGCGGCGCGAGCTTCCCACGAGGCCGCCCGCCCCACCAGCGCGAGGGCGTCCTCGACCCCGTCATCGGCAGGGTCGGTGGGATCGGTGACGGCAGTGGGGGCGGTGGGGGCGGCGGCGGCCGGGCTCCCGGCGGTGGCCTTCCGGCCGCCCGAACGGGACCCGCCGCTCATGTCCCGCTCCCGTCAGGGCGCTGCTCGGTCTCCTCGGCCCAGCGGCGGGCGAGCGCGGTGGCCTTGCGTACCGCCTCCGCCACCGCCTCGGGGCCGCCACCCGCCGAAGCCGCCGCGTACCCCACGAGAAACGTGGTCAGCGGCGCGGCGGGCCGGGCGACGCCGTGCGCGGCGTCGCGGGCTAGATCGAGCAGCAGATGGGTGTCGACATCGAGGTCGACACCGAGATCGTCCTTGACCGCGGTGATCCATTCCTCCAGCACGGTGCCATGCTCCCTGATCCGGGCCCTGGCGACGGCGATGTCGTCCCAGGTGTCGCAGTCGAACGAGGCGAACGGCCCTGCCTCGATCCGGTCCAGGTCCAGTTCCCGGACCAGCAGCCGCAGCGGCAGTCCGGCCGGTGAGCCGTACTCCGTGGCGAGCAGGGCGATCTCCCGCCGGAGCGGCTCCGCCCGGTAGGCCGCCACCAGCGGCTGGTCCCGCCCGTCGGGGTCGGTCAGCACGACGCCCTCGTGCCCGTCGGCACCGAGCGCGTCCACCAGTCGGCGCACGGTCGAAGGGCCGAGGAACGGGAGATCGGCGGAGAGCACCACGACCGCGCCGTCCGGCGGGGTGGCGAGCTGCCGTACGCCCGCGGCGAGCGCGGCCAGGGGCCCGCCGCCCGGGGGATCCTCCCGGGTCCAGACGACGGGCCGTACGGTGGGCCTGCGCCCGCCGACGACGACCGTGCGCCCGGCGTCCCGGCAGGCGCCGAGCACCCGGTCGAGCAGCGCCCGCCCGCCCACGGCCACCCCGGGCTTGTCGGCCCCGCCGAGCCGCTTCGCGCCGCCCCCGGCGAGCACGACGGCGTCGTACCCGTCGGCCGACGGACCCGGCCCCGGTCCGGCCGACACGGTCATCACTGCGGTCCCGAGATCGCGGTCATACCCAGCAGTATGATCGCCCGCCGTCTCCCGGGTGAAGCGTCCCTCCCACCCCGTGCCGACCAGTAGGCGGGCCGGATTCCGCCTCTTCTACGCCTCTCCCACGCCCTTTCACGCCCTTCTACGGCCGTCGGCGCCCGTCGGCGCCTCGCGTACGGCCGTTCCCGGCAGACGTGACCGGACTCCGTCCGACGCGGCGGGCCGGTGGCGGGGGCGGCGGTCGGGCGAACCGCCGCACGCCTGTCCCAGCGCGCGGACGATGACCGGGCCGGTCGGTCCCGCGAGCCGAAGCCCCGGCCCCCTCGGGGCCGGGCGATTCCGGCTCCGACGGACACCGGCGGTCGGGCGGGCCGCCGGACGGGCCCGGCGGCGACCGGGCGGCCGACGGGCCTCGCGCCCCGGGGGAGATGCCGCCCCGGCCCCGGCCCCGGTCAGAGCGTCCGCAGCAGCACAGCCGGCTGTTCGACGCAGTCCGCCACATACCGCAGGAAGCCGCCCGCCGTGCCGCCGTCGCAGACCCGGTGGTCGAAGGTGAGGGAGAGCTGGACGACCTGACGCACGGCCAGCTCACCGCCGTGCACCCAGGGCCTGGGCACGATCCGGCCGACGCCGAGCATCGCCGCCTCCGGGTGGTTGATGATCGGCGTGGAGCCGTCGACCCCGAACACTCCGTAGTTGTTCAGGGTGAACGTCCCCCCGGTCAGCTCGGCCGGGGTCAGCGCCGACCCGCGGGCCGCGTCCGTCAGCCGGGCGAACTCCTCCGTCAGCGATTCGGCGCTCCGGCGGTTCGCGGACCGGACCACCGGGACGACCAGGCCCCGTTCGGTCTGGGCGGCGAAGCCGAGATGCACCTCGGGCAGCCGGACGATCTCCCGCCGGTCCGTGTCGATCCTGGAGTTCAGCTCCGGATAGCGGGCGAGCGCCGCCGTACAGACCCTGGCGAGCAGGGCGAGCAGGGATATCCGCGGCCCGCCCGCGGCGTTCATCGCCGTCCGCGCGGCCAGCAGTTCGGTGGCGTCCGCGTCGACCCAGCAGGTGGCGTCGGGTATCTCGGAGCGGCTGCGGGTCAGCTTGTCGGCGACCGCTCCGCGCACCCCGCGCAGCGGTATCCGGACCTCCGCCGCCGAAGCCGAAGTCTCAGCCGAAGCCCCGACAGCCTCGGCCGCCCTGCCCGTACCGAGGCCGGGTGCCGTCGCCGAGGCCGCCGGAGCAGGGGCGGGAGCGGCGGCGGGGGCCGGAACGGCGGTCCGCTCCGGCGGGGCGGTCGCGGCGGCGCCGATCGCCCGTTCCACATCGGAGCGGAGGATCAGCCCTTCAGGGCCCGATCCGGTCAGCTCCCGCAGATCGAGACCGCTCCGCCGGGCCAGGCGCCGTACCAGCGGCGAGATCACCGGCACGGGCCCGGCCGGGACCGGATCAGGGGTGACGACACCGGGCTCCCGCAGAACGGGCGTCCCCGGACGGGGGCGGGTCGCGTCGGGGGAGACCCGGCGGCGGCGCGCGGCGGGCGCCCCCGTCCCGTACCCGACGAGCACATTCCCGGACGACTCACTCGAAGCCCCCGACGAAGCCGGAGCCGAACCGGAACCGGCACCAGTGCCCGAGGCAGCCGTCGACGCCGCCGGGGCACCATCACCGTTGGCGGCACCGTCGCCGTCACCGGGCGCGCCCACCGCGACCGTCAGCAGCGGCGCCCCCACCGGGAGTTCCGTGCCCTCGTCGCCGAAGCGCGCGGTCACCACCCCGCCGTACGGGCAGGGCACCTCCACCATGGCCTTGGCCGTCTCGACCTCGACCACGGGCTGATCGACGGCGACCACATCGCCGACCGCGACCAGCCAGCGCACGATCTCCGCCTCGGTCAGCCCCTCCCCGAGATCGGGCAACCTGAACTCCAGCACCTGGGCCATCAGCTCTCCGCCTCCCACTGCAACCGCGCCACCGCGTCGAGAACCCGGTCGACCCCGGGCAGATGGTGCCGCTCCAGCATCGGCGGCGGATAGGGGATGTCAAAACCGGCGACCCTCAGCACCGGCGCCTCCAGCCGGTGGAAGCAGCGCTCGGTGACCCGGGCGGCGATCTCGCCGCCGGGTCCGCCGAAGCCGGTGGCCTCGTGGACGACGACCGCCCGCCCGGTGCGCCGGACCGAGGCGCAGACCGTCTCGTCGTCGAACGGTACGAGGCTCCGCAGATCGACGACCTCCAGGTCCCAGCCCTCGGCGGTGGCCGCTTCGGCCGCCTCCAGACAGACCGGGACCGAAGGACCGTAGGTGATCAGGGTGGCGTCGCTCCCCCGGCGCCGGACCACGGCCCGGCCCAGCGGCTCCACCCGCTTCGGCGCCTCCGGCGACCAGTCGGCCTTCGACCAGTAGAGCCGCTTGGGCTCCAGGAAGACCACCGGATCGTCCGAGGCGATCGACTCCCGCAGCAGCCCGTAGGCGTCCTCGACGGTCGCCGGGGCCACCACGTGCAGCCCCGGGGTGGCCATGTAGTACGCCTCGGAGGAGTCGCTGTGGTGCTCGACGCCGCCGATCCCGCCGCCGTAGGGCACCCGGACGGTGATCGGCAGCGGCATCGCGCCCCGGGTGCGGTTGCGCATCCGGGCGACATGGCTGAAGAGCTGCTCGAACGCGGGATAGGCGAAGGCGTCGAACTGCATCTCCACCACGGGCCGCAGCCCGTACATCGCCATGCCGACGGCCGCCCCGAGGATGCCTGCCTCGGCGAGCGGGGTGTCCGTACACCGGGAGTCGCCGAACTCGGCGGCCAGCCCGTCCGTGATCCGGAAGACACCGCCCAGGGTGCCCACGTCCTCGCCCAGGACGTGGACCGCCGGGTCCTCCGCCATCGCGTCCCGCAGGGCCCGGCGCAGGGCCTCGGCCATGGTCGCGGGCTTGGCCGGGGCCCCGGCCCGCCCGGCCGGTGTGGTCGTCGCCGTACTCATCGGTCCCCTCCTCGCGATCCGTCCGCCCGGTCGGCCCCGTCCGACCCGTCCTGCTCGTCCTCCGCCGCCAGCTCGGCCCGCAGCTGGGCCGCCTGCTCCCGGAGCTGGCCCGTCCGCTCCGCGTACACCTGGGTGAACAGATCCGCCGGGTCGAGCACCGGATCCGCGTTCATCCCCGCGCGCAGTTCGGCGGCCATCTCCTCGGCCGCGTCCGCGACGGCCTGTTTACCGGCGTCGTCCAGCAGCCCGCGCGCGGTCAGCTCCCGTTCCATCAGCAGGATCGGATCGTGGTCGCGCCAGGCGTCGGCGTCCTTCTCGCCCCGGTACCGCGTGGCGTCGTCGGCGTTGGTGTGCGCGTCCATCCGATAGGTGACCGCCTCCACCAGCGTCGGACCGCCGCCGCCCCGGGCCCGCTCCATCGCCTCGGAGAGCACCCGGTGGACCGCGGGCGCGTCGTTCCCGTCGACGAGCCGGCCGGGCATGCCGTACCCCACGGCCTTGTGGGCCAGGGACGGCGCCGCGGTCTGCTTGGCCAGCGGGACGGAGATCGCGAAGCCGTTGTTCTGGACGAGGAAGACGACCGGTGCCCGCCACACCGCCGCGAAGTTCAGCGCCTCGTGGAAATCGCCCTCGCTGGTGCCGCCGTCGCCGACGAGGGCCAGCGCGACCACGTCGTCCCCCTTGAGCCGGGCCGCGTGCGCCAGCCCGACCGCGTGCGGCAGCTGGGTGGCCAGCGGGGTGCACAGCGGGGCGATCCGGTGCTCGTGCGGGTCGTATCCGGTGTGCCAGTCGCCCCGGAGCAGGGTCAGCGCCTGCACCGGGTCCAGTCCGCGGGCGACCGCCGCCAGCGTGTCCCGGTAGCTGGGGAAGAGCCAGTCCCGCTCGCGGAGCACCAGCGCGGCGGCCACCTCGCACGCCTCCTGGCCGGTGCTCGACGGATAGACGGCGAGCCGCCCCTGCTTGGTCAGCGCCGTCGCCTGGGCGTTGTACCGGCGGCCGCGGACGAGCTGGGCGTAGAGGGCGAGCAGGAGATCGGGATCGGCCGACGCCGCCGCGTCCGTACCGAGCACGCGGAACGGCTCGGGGTCGGGGAGCAGGGGCGCGGGGTCGGTCCGGGGCCGCCACGCCGGGGGCGGGCTGGGGCGGTAGGCGGCGGAACCCGGCAGCTCCTGCACGGTCGTGCTGCTGCTCTTGCGCAACGCGAGCACCTCCTCGTGGGGGCGACGAAGGAAGCGGTCCGGCTGTGGCCCGCCTCACCTACCGATTGTTCGGTCGTCGGCGCAATTTGGCTACAGGCGCCTCCAGCCTGTGGACAAACGGTTCCCCACAGCCTGTGATGGGCACAGGTCGTCCATACCGGGGAAGCGGGGGGACATGGGAGCTGAACAAATGGCCGACGGCGCGGCCCGAACCGGACAACCGCTCGCGCCCCGCCCGCTGGACGCGATCGACCGGGACATCCTCCGGATCCTCCAAGCCGAAGGCCGGGCCTCGATACGCTCCGTGGCCGAGCGGGTGCACGTCTCCAGGGCCAATGCCTACGCCCGGATCAACCGTCTGGTCGACGACGGGGTGATCCGGGGCTTCAGCGCCCGGATCGACCATGAGCGGGCGGGCCAGGGGGCCTCCGCCTACATCACGCTCAAGATCGTGCAGAACTCCTGGCGCACCGTGCGCGAGCAGCTCGAGGAGTTGCCGGGTGCCGCGCACATCGCCCTGGTCAGCGGTGATTTCGATGTACTGCTGCTGATCCACACCCGGGACAACAGGACCCTGCGGGAGCTGGTGCTGACCCGGCTCCAGTCCATTCCGGAGGTGCTCTCCACCCGGACCCTGCTGGTCTTCGAGGAGACCGATCTCGACCGGGGCACGGGCGTCCCCGCGCCCGCGACGGCCCCGGACGACGACCCGGCCGGCTGACCACCGCGCGACGCCTCGCGCGCACCGGTCCCGAAGCACGCCGAGCCGCCCGGTACGGATCGCGGACGGACGGCACCCCCGACCCCCGCGACAGCTCCCCGGAACCCGCGGGGACCGGGGAAGACCGTGGCTGGGCCCTGAAGACCGTGCGGAGGCCGCGGGAAGGCTTCCGGAGACGCCGGGAGCGTCAGCCCGCCGCCCGGGGCCCGTCGGCCGTCCGCAGGCCGTCGAAGGCGATCCGTACCACCGTCTCCGCCACCTGGTCCCCCTCCCAGCCGCCGCCGGGATGCGGCCGGTACCACTCGACCAGGGAATTGACCATGCCGAAGAGGAGCCGGGTGGCGAGCCGGGTGTCCACATCGGCCCGCAGATCGCCGTCGGCCGCCGCCGCCCGCAGCAGATCGACCACCCGCTGGTCGAACTCCCGGCGCCGGTCCATGGCCCACCGCTCCGTCTTGGTGTTCCCCCGCACCCGCAGCAGCAGCGTCACATACGGCAGATCCGCCACCAGTACTTGTACGGTCCGCCGCACCACGTACTCGACCCGCTCCACGGCCCGGCCGCGCTGCGCCCCCGGCTCGTCGAGGATCGCGAAGAGCCCGTCGATCGCCCGGCTCACCGCCCGGCGCAGCAGCTCCTCCTTGCCCGCCACATGGTGGTAGATCGACGACTTGGAGATCCCCGCCGCCTGGGAGAGGTGCTCCATGGAAGTGCCGTCGTAGCCGCGCTCGTTGAAGATCCGCACCGCCACCGTCAGCAGCGTCTCCGGTGTGTACGTGTCCCGCTTCGCGGTGGTCATCCGTCCGCTCCCTCACCCTGGAAAGTCCGCCGGTAGAGCGCGTATCCGGGGGCGTAGCGCCCCGACTGCAGAAAGCCGTGCATCTCTTCCAGCTGGTGGTACGCCCATCCCGGCGGCAGCCGCCGCTCCCAGCCGAACGGGCCCACGGGATGACCGGCGCCGTGCCGCATCGCCCGGTCGACGTCCGCTTCGCTCGCGACGCCCCGGGCGACCGCGTCCGCGGCGATGTCGATCAGCATCGCCACCGTACGGGCGACGATCAGGCCCGGTACGTCGGCCACGACGCTGACCTTCTTGCCCAGCGCCTGGAAGAGGCCGACCGCCTCGTCGGCGGTCCGCGCCGACGCGGTCGGCGCGGGCGCGATCGCGACCCGGGTCGCGGCCCGGTAGTCGAGCGCCAGATCGACCTGGACCCATTCCCGCCCGTGGCCGGGCGGGGCGCCGGTCACCGGTACGACGAATCCGCCGCCCGGCAGCTCGATTCCGGGCCGCCACCGGCCGTCGTTCCCCTCGCGTACGTCGATCCCGGCCTCGGCCACCAGCTCCGCCAGCTCGGCCGTGAGCCCCTTGACGGCCCCGACCGTGACATAAGGAGGCGCGTCGACGGGCTCCGCGGTCTGCGGAAGGGGTCGTTCCGCGCCCGGTGTGTGGTCGTACCAGCCGTGGCCCGTCTTACGGCCCAGCAGCCCGGCCTCGACCAGCCGCCGCTGCGCCAGGGACGGGACGAACTTCGGGCTCTGGAAGAAGGAGTTCCAGACGGAGCGGGTGACGGCCTCGTTGACGTCCTGGCCGATCAGATCGGTCAGTTCGAACGGGCCCATCGGGAAGCCGCCGCACTCGCGGAGCACCGCGTCGATCGTGGCCGGGTCGGCCGCCCGCTCCTCGTAGAGGGCGAAGGCTTCGGCGTAGAAGGGCCGGGCCACCCGGTTGACGATGAAGCCGGGTTCGTCGGCGGATGCGACCGGGATCTTGCCCCATGCCTCGACGGTCGCCCTCGCCAGCGCCGTGTACCGGGCGCCGGTCGTCCGGCCGCCGACGACCTCCACCAGGGGCATCAGGGGCGCGGGGTTGAAGAAGTGGAGTCCGACCAGCCGCTCCGGGCGGCCGAGCGCGCCCGCGACGGCGGTGACCGAGAGGGAGGAGGTGTTGGTGGCGAACAGGCAGTCCTCGGCGACCAGCACTTCGAGGGCCCGGAAGAGGTTCTGTTTGACCTCCAGGTCCTCGGCGACGGCCTCCACGACGAGGGCGGCGTCCGCGAGCCCGGAGACGCTGTCGACCGTACGGAGCCGGGAGCGGGCGGCATCCCGGTCGACCGCGTCCATCCGGCCCTTCTCGACGAGCCGGTCGAGGCGGGCGCCGATGTCCTTCACGGCCTCGGCCGCGCGCTCCCCGTCCTGGTCGTAGAGGTGTACGGGGTGTCCGGCGGCCAGGGCCACCTGGGCTATGCCCCGGCCCATCGTCCCGGCGCCGACGACCGCGACGAGGGCGCCGAGCGGCAGCGGGGCAGCGGACTCGGCGGATCCGGTGGATTCAGCGGATCCGGCGGGCGCGGCGGGCCCGGCAGGGACCTCGGAAGCGGCGGTCCGGCCGGGCCCGGCGCGGTCGGCGGACCCGTCGCCCGGGGCCCGCCCGGCGGCGGTCCCGGGCTCGATGGCGGTCATGGAGGTGATCCTCCCCGATGAGTTGTCCACAGCTTCGACAGGCCCCCTTGTACCGACCGATCGTTCGGTTACTCTAACCCTGTCCGCTCATCCCCGCCCACAGCTCGACGAGGAGTTGGTCCGTCATGACCCTGACCGAGACCCGGCTGACCGGCCATCGGACGACGCTCGACCAGGCCCTCGAAGCGATTCGGACCAGGGCCTACTGGTCCCCCCATCCCGAGCATCCGAAGGCTTACGGGGAGAGCGCCCCGGCCGAAGATCTCGCCGCCTTCGAGGCGCTCAAGGGCAGCCGGTTCGATCTGGGCCAGCCCGGCACGGACGGCTGGGCGGGCGCCGAAGTCTCGCCGTACGGGCCCGAGTTGCGGATCGAGTACCCCCATGTCGATCCGGATGTCCTCCTTCCCGCGATGCGCTCCGCCGTACCCGCCTGGCGGGACGCCGGGCCCGAACGGCGGGCCCTGGTCTGTCTGGAGATCCTCGCGCGGATCGCGGCGCGGACGCATGAGATCGCCCATGCCGTGATGCACACCAGCGGTCAGGCGTTCATGATGGCGTTCCAGGCGGGCGGGCCGCATGCCCAGGACCGGGGTCTGGAGGCCGTGGCCTACGCCTATCAGGAGCAGACCAGGACCCCCGGGACGGCGGACTGGGCCAAGCCGCAGGGGAAGCGGGACCCGCTGAAGCTGCGGAAGTCGTTCACCACGGCCGGGCGCGGTGTCGCCCTGGTTATCGGCTGCAACACCTTCCCCACCTGGAACGGCTATCCGGGGCTCTTCGCCTCCCTCGCCACCGGCAATCCGGTGCTGGTGAAGCCGCATCCGAGGGCCGTGCTCCCGCTCGCACTCACCGTCGACATCGCCCGGGAGGCGCTCGCGGACGCGGGCTTCAGCCCCGATCTGGTCTGTCTGGCCGCCGAACGCCCCGGGGAGGGCATCGCCAAGACCCTCGCGCTCCGCCCCGAGGTCAGGATCATCGACTACACCGGCTCGACCGCCTTCGGCGACTGGCTGGAGACCCACGCCCGCCAGGCCCAGGTGTACACCGAGAAGGCGGGGGTGAACACGGTCGTCGTCGACTCCACCGCCGACTACAAGGGCATGCTGTCCAATCTGGCCTTCTCCCTCTCCCTCTACAGCGGCCAGATGTGCACCACCCCGCAGAATCTGCTGATCCCGCGCGACGGCATCACCACCGACGCGGGCCACAAGTCGTACGACGAGGTGGTGGGCGATCTCGCCGCGTCGGTGGACGGACTGCTCGGGGACGACGCCCGGGCCAACGCGCTGCTGGGCGCGCTGGTCAACCCCGATGTGAGGACGCGGCTGGACGGGGCGGCCGGACTGGGCGAGGTCGCGCTGCCCTCCCGCGAGGTGACGCATCCGGAGTTCCCGGACGCGGTGGTCCGTACTCCGGTCATCGTCAAGCTGGACGGGGGCGCGGCGGACCCGGAGGCGGTCTATCTCTCCGAGTGCTTCGGCCCGGTGTCGTTCGCGGTCGCGGTGGACTCCACGGCCGCCGCGGTCGAACTGCTGCGGCACACGATCCGCGACAAGGGCGCGATGACGGTCGGGGCCTATACGACGTCGGAGAAGGTCGAGCGGGCCCTGGAGGAGGTCTGCCTGGACGAGCCCGCCCAGCTCTCCCTCAACCTCACCGGCGGGGTGTACGTCAACCAGACGGCCGCCTTCTCCGACTTCCACGGCTCGGGCGGCAATCCGGCGGCCAACGCGGCGCTCTGCGACGGGGCGTTCGTGGCCAACCGCTTCCGGGTGGTGGAGGTCCGCCGCCAGGCGTAGGGCCTCCCCGCCGGACCGGGCCGGGAGGGCGCCCGGGTCAGGAGGGCGCGGAGATCTCGGCGTACCGCTGGACCCAGGCGTGCATGGCGATCGCCGCGGCGGCCCCGGCGTTGATCGACCGGGTCGAACCGAACTGGGCGATCGAGCAGACCATGGCGGCGTGCTCCCGCGCCTCCTCGGTCAGCCCCGGCCCCTCCTGGCCGAAGAGGAGCACACAGCGGCGCGGCAGTACGGTCCGCTCCAGCGGCACGGCGCCGGGGAGGTTGTCGATCCCGATGACCGGCAGCCCCTCGGCCGCCGCCCAGGCCGTCAGGGCGGCGGTGTCGGGATGGTGCCGGACGTGCTGATAGCGGTCGGTGACCATGGCACCGCGCCGGTTCCAGCGGCGGCGGCCCACGATATGGACCTCCCGGGCCAGAAAGGCGTTGGCGGTCCGGACGACGGAGCCGATGTTGAAGTCGTGGCTCCAGTTCTCCACCGCGATGTGGAAGTCGTGCCGCCGGGTGTCGAGATCGGCGACGACGGCCTCCCGTGTCCAGTAGCGGTAGCGGTCGGCCACATTGCGGCGATCGCCCCCGGCCAGGAGTTCGGGGTCGTAGCGCTCGTCCTCGGGCCAGGGCAGCGGATGCGGCCCGACTCCGATCTCGGGGCCGTAGCCGTCGTCGTACTGCACCGGCTCGTCCGTCCCGGTCACCGGACCGCCGTTCCCCGCAGCCCCACCAGTCCCCGCAGCCCCACCGGCCCCGGCGTACGCGGTGGCGCCGGACGCCTCCTCGGGGACGGCCGGGACGGCCGTCGGATCGGCTTCGGGCGCGGTACCTCGGGTCGTGCTCACCCCACGAGCGTACGGGGCGCGCCGGATTCCCCGGTCCGCTGCTCCGGCAGTACGGCCCCGGGGCCCGCCCCCTCCGGACCGTCCCCGGCGTCCGGCCGTTTCCCGGCCCGGCCCAGCAGCCGGTCCCGGCCGCGCGTCACCCGGACGCCCAGCCAGACCAGGAAGGCGGTCGGCAGGAAGACGGCGTCGGCGGCGATCATCGCCATCGAGAAGAACGGCAGCCCCATGATCACGGCGATCGCCGCGTGCTCGGCGATCATCACCACCAGCAGAACGTTCTTCACCCGGCGGTGGAAGAGGGTGAAGGGGAACGCGACCTGCACGATGACCGTGCCGTAGGTCAGCGCCATCACCATCAGCCCGTGCGAGCCCAGCATCTCGGAGAGGGCGGGCCAGGGGGCGAAGTAGTCCAGCTCCAGGGTGTAGTAGAGCGCCGTGCCGTCCCCCCAGCGGGAGCCCTGGATCTTGTACCAGCCCGCGGTGGCGTAGATCAGACAGACCTCCGCCATGATCACCACGAGTCCGACGTTGTGCCCGATGTTGGCGAGCGTGTCCAGCAGGATCCGGGGCTGATCCGGCACACCGGGCCGGTGCGCCAGCCACCACAGGCCCAGCCCGGCCCACATGCCCCAGAGCACCAGCAGGATGAAGAGGCCCGTCCGGTTCTCCACCGTGGCCAGCAGCAGGGCGGTACCGGTCACGACCCACAGCACCGGGCCCACCCGGTCGGGCGCGCCGGGTGCCTTACGGGCCCGGGCGGCGTCCAGCGACCAGACCCGGCCGCACCGGGTGACCAGCAGATAGATCGCCATGATGTGGATGACGTTGTCGCCGCCGTCGCCGACGAAGATCGTCCGGTTCTGGAGCGACAGCACGCCGACCATGAAGAGGGCCGACATGGTGCGGGTCCGCCAGCCCAGACAGAGGCCGAGCGCGGCCAGGCCCGCCAGGGCGTAGACGATCTCGAACCAGAGTTCGCCGTCCGACCACATCAGGACCGTGAAGGAGTCGTTGCCGGAGATGAAGCCGTCCGCGAGCTGCCAGCTCCACGGCCCGTCGGGGCCGTACAGCTGATGGCGGTGCGGGAACTCGCGGAGCAGGAAGAACAGCCAGGTCGCGGAGAAGCCGATCCGGATGATCGCGCTCTGGTACGGGCCGAAGGCGGTCGCGGTGACCTTCTGGAGCAGTTCGGCGGTCCGGGTGGAGCCCTCGTTCGTGCCGCTCATCGGGCCGCCTCCGCGCGCTCGCCGTTCCCGCCGTCCTTGCCGCTGCCCTCGCCGCTGCCCTCGCCGCCGCCCTTGCCGCTGCTCTCGCCGCTGTCCGCCGCGCGGACGCCGTGGCCGAGCGGCCGGTCGGCGTCGGTGACGTTCCACCACGGCAGCACCCGGTACGACGGCCGGGTGTCGGTCTTCTCCTTCGACCACGGCGGCGCCTTCACCAGCGTCGCCACCGAGCGGATCTGGATCCGCTCCACCCTCCCCCCGAGATCGTGGTCCCGTTCGATCCGCAGCGTCACCAGCCGCCGCAGATAGGTCTCGGACTGCTCGCCGCGGCGGCCGGTGGCCCGGTTCTGGTCGTCGTGCGAACCGGTGTAGAAGTCCCAGGCCCGGCGGAGCTGGTTCTGCGCGGTGTGGCTGGGCAGCAGGCTGCCGCGGATCGCGTCGACGTCGTCGGCGCCCAGATCGATCCACTCCGTGGTCTTCTTCTCGCCGCCCGCGCCGGACAGCTCCGCCTTCACCTGGATGGTGATGTTCTGCTGGAGGGGGTTGGGGGCGAAGAGCTTCCAGTTCTGCTCGAACTCGGGCAGCACCCAGCCGTCCACGGCCTCGCTGTACTCCTTGCTGGCGGTGTTGGAGGGCGCCACGTGCAGAAAGACCATCAGCAGATGGACGGCGCCGACCAGGGCCGCCAGGCCCAGCACGACGGCGGCGGTGACCTGGTACGGGAACGAGAGCGCGGCGAGCCCCGCGGCGGGAGCGGCGCCCGGGCCCTCCGGACCGCTCCCGGCGCCGGGAGACCGACCGGAACCGGAACCGCCGGGGCCCTCGCCGGAGCCGGAACCGCCGGGGCCGTCGTGGCCGGGCTCGCTCACCCCACCGGCGGATCCGCCGGCCGAACCGGCGGGGCCACCGGTGGCGGGGCCGTCGGCGGCAGTCCCCGCGGCGGTCCCGCCGGGGGTCGCGGAATCCGGGCCGGACTCACGTTCCCGCCGGTCGGAGGGGGAAAGCGGGGTGCCGTCCGGTGGGGAGCCGGGCCGCCGACCCCTCTGTTCCCGTGCGCCTTCGTGCTCGTAGGAGTCCATCCCGCCCCGATCCCGCCGGTCCCACCTCGGTTATCCACAGGGTTGACACCTTAAGGGCCGCCGACCCACCATTGAAGTCAATGAACCGAACGATCGGTCGGTAGGGGGTTCGGATGACGTCAGTGACGGCGGATACGCCGGAGATGTACGGCCCTGCGCCCGGCGCCGGCCCCGGATCCGCCGGGGCAGCGGGGTCCGCAGGAGCCGCGGGGGCGTCCGCGCAGGAGGTCTTCGACGCGGCCGTGGCGGCCGACGAGCGGATCGAGCCGCGCGACTGGATGCCCGACGCCTACCGGGCCACCCTGGTCCGGCAGATGGCCCAGCACGCCCACTCCGAGATCATCGGCATGCAGCCCGAGGCCAACTGGATCACCCGCGCCCCCTCCCTGCGCCGCAAGGCGATCCTGATGGCCAAGGTGCAGGACGAGGCGGGCCACGGCCTCTATCTGTACAGCGCCGCCGAGACCCTGGGCGTCAGCCGGGACGAGCTGCTGGACAAGCTCCACGCGGGCCGCCAGCGGTACTCCTCGATCTTTAACTACCCCACGCTGACCTGGGCCGACGTCGGCGCCATCGGCTGGCTGGTGGACGGTGCCGCGATCACCAACCAGGTCCCGCTGTGCCGCTGCTCCTACGGCCCCTACGCGCGTGCGATGGTCCGGATCTGCAAGGAGGAGTCCTTCCACCAGCGCCAGGGCTACGAGCTGCTGCACGCCCTCTCCCAGGGCACCCCCGCCCAGCACGCGATGGCCCAGGACGCCGTGGACCGCTGGTGGTGGCCGTCGCTGATGATGTTCGGCCCGCCGGACGACGAGTCGGCGCACTCGGCGCAGTCCATGGCCTGGAAGATCAAGCGCCATTCCAACGACGAGCTGCGGCAGCGCTTCGTGGACATCTGCGTCCCGCAGGCCGAATCCCTCGGCCTCGCCCTCCCCGACCCCGATCTCCGGTGGAACGAGGAGCGCGGCCACCACGACTTCGGCGCGATCGACTGGGCCGAGTTCCACGCGGTCCTCAAGGGCAACGGCCCCTGCAACGAAGAGCGGCTGTCCCAGCGCCGCCGGGCCCACGAGGACGGCGCCTGGGTCAGGGAAGCCGCCGCGGCCCATGCCGCCAAGCGGTCCGCCCGCACCACAGCGTCCCTGGAGGCCACGGCATGAGCGGCAGCGGCACGGCGGAGTGGCCCATGTGGGAGGTGTTCGTCCGGTCCCGGCGCGGCCTCTCCCACACCCACGCCGGAAGCCTGCACGCCCCGGACGCCGAGATGGCCCTGCGAAACGCCCGGGACCTGTACACCCGGCGCGGCGAGGGGGTGTCGATCTGGGTGGTGCCCTCGACCGCCGTCACGGCCTCGTCGCCGGACGAGAAGGACCCCTTCTTCGAGCCCTCCGCCGACAAGCCCTACCGCCATCCGACGTTCTACGAGATCCCGGACGGGGTGAGGCATCTGTGACCGCCGCACCGGCCGAGGCGGACGCCGCGGCGCTCGCCCTCGGAGACGACGCGCTGGTGCTCTCGCACCGGCTGGGGGAGTGGGCGGGCCACGCCCCCGTCCTGGAGGAAGAGGTCGCGCTCGCCAACATCGCCCTCGATCTGCTCGGCCAGGCCCGGGTCCTGCTCTCCCTCGCCGGTAACGAGGACGAGCTGGCCTACCTCCGGGAGGAGCGCGCCTTCCGCAATCTGCAGCTGGTCGAGCAGCCCAACGGCGACTTCGCCCGGACGATCGTCCGCCAGCTCTACTTCTCCACCTACCAGCACCTTCTGTACGAGCGGCTGGCCGCCGCCGAGAGCCGCTTCACCGCCCTCGCCGCCAAGGCGGTCAAGGAGGTCGCCTACCACCGGGACCACGCCGAGCAGTGGACGGTGCGGCTGGGGGACGGCACCGAGGAGAGTCGGCGCCGGATGCTGCGGGCCGTCGAAGAGCTGTGGCGGTTCACCGGGGAGCCGTTCCAGCCCTTCGCCGGGCTGATCCACCGCACCAGCGCCTCAGCCGCCCCGGCCGATGGGGCTGGTGGGGCCAGTGGGGCGGAGGTCGACGGGCGGGAGCTGGAGGCCGAGTGGCTGTCATCCGTGACCGCCGTGCTGACCCGGGCGACGCTCCCCGTGCCCGAAGGCCCGCGCACCGGCGGCTGGACCGCGGGCGCCGGACGGCAGGGCATCCACACCGAGCCCTTCGGCCGGACCCTCGCCGAGATGCAGCATCTGCACCGCAGCCATCCGGGGGCGTCATGGTGAGCGGCACGGCACAACGCCCCACCGGGGACACGGCCCTGGAGGCGGAGCTGCGGCGCGTCGCGGGAGCCGTGCCCGACCCGGAGCTGCCGGTGGTGACCCTGGCCGAGCTGGGCGTTCTGCGCGATGTCAGGGTGCTCGGGCCGGGCCGGGTCAAGGTGGCCCTGACCCCGACCTACACCGGCTGCCCCGCCGTCGAGGCCATGAGCGACGACATAGAGCGCGCCCTGCTCGGACACGGCATGGCGGAGGTCTCCGTCGTCACGGTGCTCTCCCCCGCCTGGTCGACCGACGACATCACCTCCGAAGGGCGGCGCAAGCTGGCCGAGTCCGGAATCGCCCCGCCCCGGCCGCACCCGGCGTCCGGACCGGTCCCGGTGGGCCTCTCCGTCCGCTGCCCCCACTGCGGCTCCACGGAGACCGAACTGCTCAGCCGGTTCTCCTCGACCGCCTGCAAGGCGCTGCGCCGCTGTGTCTCCTGCCGTGAACCCTTCGACCACTTCAAGGAGTTGTAGATGTTCCATCCGCTCCGGGTCGCCGCGGTCGACCGGCTCACCGACGACGCCGTCGCCGTCACCTTCGACGTGCCGCCCGAACTGGCCGCCGAGTTCCGGCACACCCCCGGTCAGCATCTGGCGCTGCGCCGGATCGTCGACGGCGCGGAGATCCGCCGGACGTACTCGATCTGCGCCCCCGCCGTAACCCCGCCCCCGGACGGCGGGGACGACACGGCCCCGGCGTTCCGGCCCGTCCTCAGGGTGGGCATCCGGCTGGTCGAGGGCGGCGAGTTCTCCACCTGGGCGCTGAAGGAGCTGGCCGTCGGCGACCGGGTCGAGGTGATGCCCCCGACGGGCCGGTTCCGGCTCGATCCCCGCCCCGGATACTTCGCGGCGGTCGTCGGCGGCAGCGGGATCACACCGGTGCTGTCGATGGCCGCGACGCTGCTGGCCCGGGAACCGGATGCCCGGTTCTGTCTGATCCGGAGCGACCGGACCGTCGCGTCGACGATGTTCCTGGACGAGGTCGCCGACCTCAAGGACCGCTATCCGGACCGCTTCCAGCTGGTCACGGCGCTCTCCCGGGAGGAGCAGTCCTCGGGGCTGCCGTCCGGACGGCTGGACGGCGAGCGGCTGGCCGTTCTGCTGCCCGCACTGCTCCCGGTCGCCGCGGTGGACGGCTGGTTCCTCTGCGGACCGCTGGGTCTGGTGGCCTCGGCCGAGCGGACCCTGCGCGGACTCGGGGTCGACCGCTCCCGGATCCACCAGGAGATCTTCCATGTCGACGACGGCTCGGCCCCCGCGCCCGCCCCGCTGCCCGCCCCCGACCGGGCCACGCTCACGGCGACCCTGCACGGCCGCTCCGGCGACTGGCCCGTCCGGGAGCGGGAGTCCCTGCTGGAGACCGTGCTGCGGAACCGGTCCGACGCGCCCTATGCCTGCAAGGGCGGCGTCTGCGGAACCTGCCGGGCGTTCCTGGCCAGGGGCGAGGTGCGGATGGACCGCAACTTCGCCCTGGAGCCGGAGGAGACGGAGGCGGGCTATGTCCTGGCGTGCCAGTCCCACCCGGTGACCGCGGAGGTGGAGCTGGACTTCGACCGCTGACGCCCGACCGCCCGGCCGGGCCCGCCCCGCCGCCCGCCCGTTCGTCCCCTGCCCGTCCGTCCGGCGCGCGGACGGGCCGGCCGTCGAAGACGCCTCAGAGGACGATCGCGGGGCCCTCGCCGTCCGTGGTCATCGGGCGTCCGGCGGCCTCCCAGGCGTACATTCCGCCGTCGATGTTGACCGCGTCGATGCCCTGCTGGGTGAGGTATGCCGTGACCTGCGCGGACCGTCCGCCGGACCGGCACATCACATAGGCGCGCCGGCCGTCCTCCACGGCCTGGGTCACCTCGCCGAACCGGGCCACGAAGTCACTCATCGGCACATGGAGAGCGCCGTCCACATGACCGGCCGCCCACTCGTCGTGCTCACGGACGTCCAGCATCAGCCCGTCGGCCGGTACCTCGGCCACGGTCACCGAGGGCAGCGGGGCGAAATTCATGGGTCAAGCCTCTTCTCATACGTCATGGGCGACGCGCCGGACACCCGGTCCACGGGCGGACGGCACCCCGCCAACCTAACCGAGGAGCGCGGCCAGCTCCCGCTCCCGTTCGGCGACCTGCGCCAGCAGCTGATCGGCGATCTGGTCCAGCAGCCCGTCGGGATCGTCCGGTGCCATCTTCAGCATCGCGCCGATCGCGCTCTCCTCCAGATCCCGGGCGACCACCACCAGCAGTTCCTTCCGCCGGGAGAGCCACTCCAGCCGGGCGTACAGCTCCTCGGCCTCGCCCAGCGGATCCCGGACCGGCTCGGGACCGGCCTCCCACTCGGCGGTCAGCTCCCGCAGCGCCTCGGCGTCGCCCAGCGCGTAGGCGGCGTTGACCCGGGTCAGGAACTCCTCGCGCCGGGCCCGCTCGGTCTCCTCCTGGGCCAGATCCGGATGCGCCTTACGGGCCAGCTCGCGGTAGAGCCGCCTGGCCTCCTCGCCCGGCCGGACCCGCTGCGGGGCCCGGACCGGCCGCCCGGTCAGCATCGCCGTCGCCTCGGGCGACAGCCCCTCGGCGTCCATCCAGCCGTTGAACAGCTCGTCGACCCCCGGCATGGGCAGCACGGCTGCCCTGGCCTCCCGCGCCTTGCGCAGATCCTCGGGGTCGCCGGTGCGCGCCGCCTCGGCCTCGGCGATCTCCGCGTCCAGTTCGTCGAGGCGGGTGTACATCGGGCCGAGCTTCTGGTGGTGGAGCCGGGAGAAGTTCTCCACCTCCACCCGGAACGTCTCCACCGCGATCTCGAACTCGATCAGCGCCTGCTCGGCCGCGCGGACGGCCCGCTCCAGCCGGGCCTCGGGACGCTCGGCCGACGCCCCGGCGTCCGCGCCCCCAAAACCGCCCGGCCCGTCCCCGGCACCGCTCGCGTCCGCCGCCGCTCCGGCTCCGGCGTCGTATCGGGTGCCGTCCTCGATGTCGTCCTGGGCGGGGTTCCGGCCGTCGTCACGGGCCGTCTGCCCGCCGGGTGCTTCGTGGGTCACCCGCCCAGCCTACGGGCGGGCGACCACCGCGGTCACCCGCCCGCCCGGCCACCGCCACCCGCGCCGGGCGAGCGGCCTCATACGCCCTGTTCGGCCGCGATCCGCCCGGCGCCGACCGCCGCAACCAGATCCGCGTGATCCGCCTCGGTGCGGTCCGCGTAGGTCACCGCGAAAGCGGCCACGGCCTCGTCCAGCTCCTCGCCCCGGCCGCAGTACCCGGCCAGCAGCCTCGGGTCGGCGCTGTGGGTGTGCGCCCTGGCCAGCAGCGCGCCCGTCATCCGCCCGTAGTCGTCGAGCTGCCCGGCCGACAGTTCCGCCGGATCGACACTGCCCTTGCGGTTCCGGAACTGCCGGACCTGGAACGGCCGCCCGGCGACCGTCGTCCAGCCCAGCAGCTGGTCGCTGACGACCTGCATCCGCTTCTGGCCCCGGATGACCCGGCGGCCCTCGTGGTCCACCGCGGGGACCGGGAACCCGGCCGCGGCCAGATGGGGCAGCAGCGCCGAAGGCCGGGCCTCCTTCACCTGGAGCACCAGCGGATCGCCCCGGTGGTCCAGCAGCAGCACCACATACGAGCGGGTGCCGACACTGCCCGTGCCCACCACCCGGAACGCCACGTCATGGATCGCGTAGCGGGCCAGCAGCGGCAGCCGGTCCTCCCCCACCGTCGTCAGATACTCGCCCAGCGCCCCGGCGACCGCCGCGGCCTCCTGGTCCGACACCCGCCGCAGCACCGGAGGCGCGTCGACGAACCGCCGCCCGCCGCCCTCCTCCTCCGGCACGGCCCGGGTCGACTTGGCCGCGAACCGGGCGCTGGTGTTGTTCCGGGCCTTCTCCGACACCCGTTCCAGGGTGCCCACCAGGTCGCGGGCGTCCGTGTGGGAGACCAGTTCCTCGTCCGCGATCGCGTTCCAGGCGTCCAGGGCGGGCAGTTTCGACAGCAGCCGTACGGTGCGGCGGTACGCGCCCACCGCGTCGAAGGCGGCGCTGCGGCAGACGGTCTCGTCCGCGCCCCCGGCCCGGCCCGCCAGCACCAACGAGGCGGCCAGCCGCTTGAGATCCCACTCCCAGGGGCCGGGCACCGTCTCGTCGAAGTCGTTGAGGTCCATCACCAGTCCGCCCCTGGCGTCCCCGTACAGCCCGAAGTTGGCCGCGTGGGCGTCACCGCAGAGCTGGGCGCCCACCCCGGTGACGGGGGTACCGACCAGGTCGTGGGCCATCAGCCCGGCCGCGCCGCGCAGAAAGGCGAAGGGCGAGGCCATCATCCGGCCGACCCGGATCGGGGTCAGCTCCGGCACCCGGCCCCGGCTGGACTCCAGCACGGCCGCCACCGCGTCGGGCCGCCCCGCGGGCAGCTCCAGCACGGCATGTGCCGAACGCGGTATCCGCTCGCGCAGCGCCTTCCCCGCCTGCTTGGGCGAGACGGCCGCCCCCGCGGGGATCCCACCACCCGGGACGACCACCGCCGCACCGGAGGTACCGCCGCCCGGGGCGAACCCCCGGACCACCGGAATCCGCGCCCCGCCGCCGGTGGCTCCCCCCGCCGCCGTCTCCGACTCGGTCCAGCCCATCGCGCGCCGCCTCCCCCACTCGGTACCAGAATCCGGCCGGGTGACCGTTCTCGGGCCCGGCTGTCCCGACCGTACCGCCCGGCGTCGAACACCCATACCCACACCCGGCCCGGCGGTCGTGCGGCACCCCGGAGACCGTTTCACGTGAAACACCGCGAGCCGCACCGCCGACGGCCCGTACCGGACCTCCGGAGGAACCGGCCTACTCCTGGGGGCCGAGCCCCGCGTCCCGGGCCATCAGCGCCGCCTGGACCCGGTTCTCACACTCCAGCTTGGCCAGGATCCGGCTCACATACGTCTTCACGGTGGCCTCGCTCATATGCAGCCGCCGCCCCGCGTCGGCATTGGAGAGCCCCTCGCCCAGCAGCGCCAGCACATCCTGCTCCCGCCCGCTGAGCTGGGCGATCCTGGCGCGGGCCTGCTCGCCCCGGCCCACGGACCGGCCCGTCGCGAGCTGGTCGATCACATGCCGGGTGGCACCGGGCGAGAGATAGGCGTCCCCGGCGACCGCCGCACGTACGGCACCGATCAGCTCGGCGGGCGCGGTGTCCTTCAGCAGAAAACCGGCCCCACCGGACTCCAGGGCCCGCAGCACGTTCTCCCGCTCCCCGAAGGTGGTCAGAATGATCACCCTGGTCGCCGGGACGACCCGCCGAAGCTCCCCCATGGCCGTCAGCCCGTCCATCACCGGCATCTGGATGTCCAGCAGCACCACATCGGCGCCGTGCGACCGGGCCGCCTCCACCGCCTCCCGGCCGTTGGCGGCCTCGGCCACCACATCGATCTGCCGGTCGGAGGTGAGGATCATCCGGATCCCTGCCCTGATCAGCGGTTCGTCATCGGCGACGACCACCCGGATCCGTTCCCCCGCCATCGCGTCCTCACCCTCACCCATGTCATGACCGGTCCCTACCGGCCGCGCCCCAGTCTGCCCGCTCCCCGGACCGACGGCGCCCCCGGCCCGGGCCCGGAGGCCGGTCAGAAGTCGACCTTCACCTCGTACGACTTCTTCTCGATCAGCTTCCCGTCCCGGAAACAGAACCGGAACACCGGTTCGCGGTCCAGATCGCTGCCGCTCTCCTCCGAGACCACGACCAGGCACTCCGACCCCTCGGGCTTCCTCGGGTGCCCCTCGGCGTCACTGATACCGGTGGCCCAGAACGAGTCCGAGGACGGCATCTTGCTCCGCACCTCGTCCTCGGGGGCGCCGAGCGCGATCGAGTCGTACTCCTTGTTGCTCACCAGGTTCTCCTCGGCGGAGTTGAACAACAGGAACCCCCCGACCACCACCAAAGCCACCAGCGCCATCACGACCAGGACCGAGATCCCGCACCCCAGTCCGATCCCGCCCAGCATCCCGCCGCGCCGCCCGCCCGCCGTCGGCCCGTACCCACCGCTCATCACCGGCTCCTGTCCCGCCACGCTGTTCCAGTTCATCGCCGGAACACCATGGCCGGGCGGACCGAACCCCGGCTGCGTCGGAAAGTCTTCGTCCGGTGCGACGAAAGGCGCCTTCTCACCGGCCCCGTACGGCAGCACACCGGCCACCCGGAAGCCACCGCCCCCGACCGCCCCGGCATGCACGATCCCGCCGACCAGCCGGGCCCGCTCCCGCAGCCCCGTCAGCCCCTGACCGCCGCTGACGACCTCCCCCACCGGCCCGCCGGGCAGTGCCGGACCGTTGACGATCTCCACCACCAGGGAATCCGGCTCATAGCGCAGCTCCACCGCGATCGAGGCCCCCGGCGCGTGCTTGTAGGCATTGGTCAGCGCCTCCTGGACGATCCGGTACGCCGCGTGATCGGCCGCCGCCGCCAGCGGCCGGCGCTCCCCGGACTGCCGCAGCGCCACTTCCTTGCCCGCGCCCCGGGCCGCCGCCACCAGGTCCGCCACCCCGGCCGTGCCCCGGGCCGCCCGCCCCGACTCGTCCACCGGTTCGAGTCCGATGGTCTCGCCGTCCCGGAGGATGCCGACGACCTCCCGCAGTTCGTGCATCGCCCCGACCGACGCCTGCCGCAGCACCCCCACGGCGTCCCGCTGCCGCTCGGTCAGCTCGGAATCCACCTCCAGCGCCCCGGTGTGCACCGCGATCAGCGCCAGCTGATGGCCGAGGCTGTCATGCATGTCCTGGGCGATCCGCTGCCGCTCCCGCAGCCGCGCCTGCCCCGCCACCATCCGGCTCTCCCACTGCAACTGGGCGTTCCGCTCCCGCAGGGTGTCGAGCAGGGTCTGCCGCTGTGCCACATAGCGCCCGCCCAGACCGGGCACCACGACCAGCGCCAGATAGAGCAGCGCGCCCAGGCCCACCATCAGGGGCGTCAGGGTGAGACCGGGCCCGTAGTCCAGCAGCCCGATCACATGGATCAGCAGGTACGCCCCGATGAAGGCGGCCAGGGTCCGCCCGGACTGCTCGATCCGGCGACCCGCCGACCAGGCCATCAGGGGCAGGGCGAGCGCCATCCCCGCCAGCCAGCCGGAGACGGCGGCGGTGACCAGGAACACAGTCGCGGGATACCGCCGCCGCAGCAGCGTCAGTACGGCGACCCCGACCCCGAGCAGCACCAGCCAGACTGTCCGCCCCTCGTCGAAAAGCATCCCGAGCAGGGTGGAGAGACAGCCCGTGACCAGGGCGATCGTCAACTCCGTCCCGGGCGCGCGGCGCCGCCGCGGATCGGGCTCCAGCCACTCCCAGCCACGACGTATTCGCCCGGTCCAGAGCTTCATCGACATTTCCACACCGGCACCCTAGGCACCCCGCCCCACCCCCGACGGCCCACTTTCGTCCAGCCCGGCACCGACGAAGGTCGCCCCGCTCACGGCCCGGCCCCATTCGCTCCCGGAGCCGGGAACGCCGAAACGGCCGCCATCGTTTTCACGATGACGACCGTCTCGTCTGGTGCGCGAGGGGGGAGTTGAACCCCCACGCCCTTTCGGGCACTGGAACCTGAATCCAGCGCGTCTGCCTATTCCGCCACCCGCGCATTGGGTGTCGCCGCCGGGCTTTCCCGCCTTCCGGTGGTTTCGCCTGCCGACATCCAGAAGATTAGCACGCTGGCGAGGGTGGGTTCACATCCCTTTCGGCGGAGTGGGCAGGCGCGACGGGAGGGCCCGCGCACCCGGCGCGGCACCCGGCGCGGCACCGGGCCGGGTGCGCGGGCCGGTGCCGGAACCGAAGGCCGTACGGGCTCGTCCGGCGGGCCGGGCGACGGGATCCGGGAGGGCCGGACGGAATCCGGGAACGCCGCCCCGGGGGAACCGGGGGAAACCCCGGGAAAGGACGCGCGACGGACGAGAACGGACGGGAGGGGAGGACGGTGGGAGACCGGGAGCGGCGTCCGGAGGGCCAAGCGGAAGGCTTCCCGGGGGCCGGGAGCGGGCTCGGGGCCGGGCCCGGGACGGCGGGGTCCCGCCCCGCTCCCGCCGGGTCCGCCCCGGGTGCGGGACACTGGCAGCGAGCCGCCTCTACGATCCGTGTGAGAGGTGACACTCATCGACGGGGCAGACAAGGGGAACCAGCCGATTTCCCGACGCGTGGATACGATCAGTAAGCAGTATGAGGACGGCAGCGCCGGAGGAGGTGCCCCATGGGAGTTCTGAAGCGTTTCGAGCAGCGTCTCGAAGGTCTGGTCAACGGCACCTTCGCCAAGGTGTTCAAGTCCGAGGTCCAGCCGGTCGAGATCGCCGGCGCGCTCCAGCGGGAGTGCGACAACAACGCGACGATCTGGAACCGCGACCGGACGGTCGTCCCCAATGACTTCATCGTCGAGCTGAGCACCCCCGACTTCGAGCGGCTGAGCCCGTACTCGGGCCAGCTCGGTGACGAGCTGGCGGGTCTCGTCCGGGACTACGCCCAGCAGCAGCGCTACACCTTCATGGGCCCGATCAAGGTCCACCTGGAGAAGGCCGACGACCTCGACACCGGGCTCTACCGGGTCCGCAGCCGGACTCTGGCGTCGAGTACGTCACAGTCCCCGGAGCGCGGAGCGGGCCAGCCGCCCCGCCCGGGCGGCGGCCCCGCGGGCGCTCCGCCCATGCCGGCGGCCCCGCCGCCCGGCGCCGGGCGCCCCGGCCTCGCGGCCGTCGGTCCGGATCGCGGCTCCGGCGGCCCCGGCCCCCTGCCCGGGGCCCAGGTCCGGCGCTGGATCGAGATCAACGGCACCCGCCACCAGATTTCCCGCCCGACCCTGGTGCTGGGTCGCAGCACCGAGGCCGATGTACGGATCGACGACCCCGGTGTCTCCCGCCGGCACTGCGAGATCCGGACCGGAACGCCCCCGACGATCCAGGATCTCGGATCCACCAACGGCATCGTGGTGGACGGGCAGCACACCACCCGCGCTACGCTCCGCGACGGCTCGCGGATCGTCGTGGGCAGCACCACCATCGTTTACCGGCAAGCCGAAGGGTGAAGCGGGGGCAATGTCAGAGCTGACCCTGACGGTCATGCGGTTGGGTTTCCTGGCCGTTCTGTGGCTGTTCGTCATCGTGGCCGTTCAGGTCATCCGCAGTGACCTGTTCGGTACGCGGGTCACCCAGCGGGGATCGCGCCGGAACTCCGAGCCGCGCGCCCAGCAGCGGCAGGCCGCCGCGGCCCCGCCGCCGCAGCGCCAGCAGCAGCCGCCGCAGTCCGGCGGGCGCCAGCGGCGCGGCGCCCCGACCAAGCTGATCGTCACCGAGGGCACCCTCACGGGCACCACGGTGGCGCTCCAGGGCCAGACGATCGCCCTGGGCCGGGCGCACGACTCGACGATCGTGCTGGACGACGACTACGCGTCCAGCAGACATGCCAGGATCTATCCGGACCGTGACGGCCAGTGGATCGTGGAGGACCTCGGGTCCACCAACGGCACCTATCTCGACCGGACCCGGCTCACCACGCCGACCCCGATCCCGCTGGGCGCGCCGATCCGTATCGGCAAGACCGTCATCGAGCTGCGGAAGTAGACACGACCAATGACAGCGCGCGAGCGGAGCGAGCGAGCCGCGGTCCCCTCGGCGGACCGGGGCGGGCTCCCGACCGGAGGGTGGGCAGTGTGGCGAGAGACCGGCTGTACCCCGATCCAGGTTCACCGGGGCAGGTGCGTATGAGTCTGTCTCTGCGCTTCGCCGCCGGGTCCCACAAGGGCATGATCCGCGAGGGGAACGAGGACTCCGGCTACGCCGGGCCGCGGCTGCTCGCGATCGCCGACGGCATGGGCGGCCAGGCGGCCGGCGAGGTCGCCTCGTCCGAGGTGATCTCTTCGCTGGTCGGTCTGGACGACGACGTCCCGGGCTCCGACATCATCACGGCCCTCGGTACCGCGGTCCAGCGCGCCAATGAGCAGCTGCGGCTGATGGTCGAGGAGGACCCCCAGCTCGAAGGCATGGGCACGACCCTGACCGCCCTGCTCTGGACCGGGCAGCGGCTCGGTCTGGTGCATGTCGGCGACTCCCGGGCCTATCTGCTGCGGGACGGGGTGCTCACCCAGATCACCCAGGACCACACCTGGGTCCAGCGGCTGGTCGACGAGGGCCGGATCACCGAGGAGGAGGCCACCACCCATCCGCAGCGCTCCTTGCTGATGCGCGCGCTGGGCAGCGGCGACCACGTCGAACCCGATCTGTCGATCCGCGAGGTCCGGGCCGGTGACCGCTATCTGGTCTGCTCCGACGGCCTGTCGGGGGTGGTGTCCCACCAGACGATGGAGGACACCCTCGCCAGCTACCAGGGCCCGCAGGAGACCGTCCAGAACCTGATCCAGCTCGCCCTGCGCGGCGGCGGCCCGGACAACATCACCTGCATCGTCGCCGATGTCTTCGACACCGATGCCAATGACGGGGCGGCGGGGCAGCTCAGCGACATCCCGGTCGTCGTCGGCGCGGTCGCCGAGAACCAGTACCCGCTGAACGACGGCGGCGCGATGCAGACCCCGGCGGGGCGCGCGTCCGGTCTGGGCCGGCAGGCGCCGCAGCAGGGCGGCTTCGGCCCGCCCGGCAGCGGGGGTTACGACGGCCGGACGCCCGACGGCTCCCAGGAGTCGTACGACGGCTTCGACGAGTTCGACGACGACCTCGGCAAGCCGCGCTCCGCGGGCCGGGTCTGGTTCGGCCGGACCCTGATCGGGGTACTGGCGCTGGCGGTCGTCGGCGGCGCGCTCTACGGCGGCCACCGCTGGACGCAGACCCAGTACTACATCGGCACGAAGGACGGCCATGTCGCCCTCTACCAGGGCATCGACCAGGATCTCGGCTGGGTGTCGCTCTCGAAGGTGAAGAAGGACCACCCCGAGATCGAACTCAAGTACCTACCGCCGTACCAGCAGAAGCAGGTCGAGGGCGCCCTCCCCCAGGACAGCCTCGACCGGGCCCGGGCCAAGATCGAGGAGCTGTCGCTCCAGGCAGGCGCCTGCAAGAAGAACGAGGAGCGCAGGAAGGCGGCCGAACGGGCCGCGTCGGCGACTCCGCCGCCCGCCGCCGAGAACGCCAAGGGCGACCAGAAAACCACCGAAAAGCCGCCGACCACCGCTTCCCCCGCTCCGGGACCCACCCTCTCGGAGGAGGAGCAGAAGCTGGCCTCGAACTGCGGTAAGCAGTAACTCAGCCGTAGGGGGCCTTCTCGACCATGAGCGTTGTCACCAACACCACCACGATCGGCGCCATCGACGCACCGAGCCGCCGCAACACCGAGTTGATGCTGCTGGGCATCGCGGTGGCCATCGCGGTCTTCGCGTACGTCAATGTGGGCCTCGCCATCGACGGCAAGCTGCCCGCGGGCGTCTTCGGCTACACGGCGGGGATCACCCTGCTGGCGGCCGTGGCGCATCTGGTGGTGCGCAAGTTCGCCAAGTACGCCGATCCGCTGCTGCTGCCGCTGGCGGTGGTGCTCAACGGCATCGGTCTGGTGATGATCTGGCGGCTGGACCAGTCCAAGCGGCTGATCCGGCGGGCCGAGGCGGCGTGGGGCTCGTTCTCCCCGGACGCCCCCAAGCAGATGCTCTACTCGGCGATCGGCATCGCCCTCTTCGTCGGGGTGCTGCTGCTGCTCAAGGACCACCGGATCCTTCAGCGGTACACCTATATCTCGATGGCGGCGGCGCTGGTGCTGCTGGTGCTGCCGATGTTCTTCCCGGCCCGTAACGGTGCCCGGATCTGGATCAGCCTCGGTCCGATCAACATCCAGCCCGGCGAGTTCGCGAAGATCATCATCGCGGTGTTCTTCTCCGGCTATCTGATGGTGAAACGGGACGCGCTGGCGCTGGCCAGCCGTCGTTTCCTCGGCCTCTATCTGCCGCGTGGCCGGGACCTCGGCCCGATCCTCGTGGTCTGGGCGATGTCGATCCTGATCCTGGTCTTCGAGACCGACCTCGGTACGTCCCTGCTGTTCTTCGGGATGTTCGTGATCATGCTCTATGTGGCCACCGAGCGGACCAGCTGGATCGTCTTCGGTCTGCTGATGTCCGCGGTCGGCGCGGTCGGCGTGGCCTCGGTCTCCCCGCACGTCGGCGCCCGGGTCGACGCCTGGCTCGACCCCTTCGGGTGCAGTACGGCCGCCTGTGAGCAGGTATCCAACTCGATCATGTCCTTCGGCGCCGGCGGCACCCTCGGTACCGGCCTCGGCCAGGGCAATTCGGATCTGATCGGCTTCGCCACCAACTCCGACTTCATCCTGGCCACCGTCGGCGAGGAGTTCGGGCTGGCCGGGATGATGGCCTTCCTGATGATCTACGGACTGATCGTGGAGCGCGGCATCCGGACGGCGCTGGCCGCCCGTGACCCGTTCGGCAAGCTGCTGGCGATCGGCCTCTCCGGCGCCTTCGCGATCCAGGTGTTCGTGGTCGCGGGCGGCGTGATGGGCCTGATCCCGCTGACCGGTATGACGATGCCGTTCGTGGCGGCCGGTGGTTCGTCCGTGATCGCCAACTGGGCGCTGATCGCGATCCTGATCCGGATCAGCGACACGGCGCGCCGCCCGGCCCCCGCCCCCGCTCCCTCTTCCGACGCCGAGATGACCCAGGTGGTCCGCCCGTGAACAAGCCCCTGCGCCGGATCGCGATCTTCTGCGGACTGCTCGTCCTCGCCCTGCTCGCCCGGACCAACTGGCTCCAGTACGTCCAGGCGGACAGCCTGAACACCCATGAGAAGAACCGCCGGGTGCTGATCGAGCGGTACGCCAACGAGCGCGGCAACATCATCGTCGACGGCAAGCCGATCACCGGCTCCGTGAAGACGGACAGCGCCGACTTCGCGTACAAGCGGACCTATGTCAACGGTCCGATGTGGGCGCCGGTGACGGGCTACGCCTCCCAGGTGTACGGCGCCAACCAGCTGGAGAAGCTGGAGGACGGCATCCTCACCGGCAACTCGGACCAGCTCTTCTTCGACCGCACGATGGCGATGTTCACCGGCGACAAGAAGAAGGGCGGCAATGTCGTCACGACCCTGAGCGGGGCGGCGCAGAAGGCCGCGTTCGAGGGTCTCGGCTCCAAGAAGGGCGCGGTCGCCGCGATCGAGCCCAAGACGGGCAAGATCCTGGCGCTGGCCTCCACCCCCTCGTACGACCCGGGCGCCTTCGCGGGCGGCTCGAACAAGGACGAGAAGGCGTGGGGGACGCTCTCCTCGAAGGACAACAAGGAGAAGCCGATGCTGAACCGGGCGCTGCGGGAGGTCTACCCGCCCGGTTCCGTCTTCAAGGTGGTCACGGCGGCGGCGGCGCTGGAGCACGGCAAGGTCAAGGACATCAACGCCCCGACCGACACGCCGGAGCCGTACATCCTGCCGAACACCCGGACGCAGATGAAGAACATGGCGAACGGGTGCGAGAACGCCACCCTGAAGTTCGCCCTCCAGATCTCCTGCAACTCGGTCTTCGCCAAGCTCGGTGACGATGTGGGCCGGGACGAGATGGTGGAGACGGCGAAGAAGTTCGGCTTCAACGACGAGGAGCTGGACACCCCGGTCCGGGCCGCGATGTCGCGGTACAACGACACCATGGACCGGCCGGGCAACGCGCTCTCCTCGATCGGCCAGTTCGACACCGCGACCACCCCGCTCCAGATGGCCATGGTCGCCGCGGCGATCGCCAACGACGGCAAGCTGATGAAGCCGTACATGGTGGACCAGCTGGTGGCGCCCAATCTCGATGTGATCTCCAAGACGAAGCCGCAGGAGATGAGCCGTCCCCTCTCGGGCGAGAACGCCCAGCTGGTGCGGGACATGATGGAGAACGTCGTGGAGAACGGCGGCGGCAAGAAGGCCGCGCTCGGCGGCGGGGTGAAGGTCGGCGGCAAGACCGGTACCGCCCAGCACGGTGAGAAGAACTCCAAGCGCCCGTACGCCTGGTTCATCTCCTACGCGATGACGGCCGACGGCTCCCCGGTCGCGGTCGCCGTGGTAGTCGAGGACAGCGGCGCCAGCCGTGAGGACATCTCCGGCGGCGGTCTCGCGGCGCCGATCGCCAAGGACGTGATGAAGGCGGTACTGGACAGCAAGCGGTGACGTACCCCGTCCCGGGCCCGAGTGCGGCGGGCCCGCGGGACGGTACGACGGGCCCGGAGTGCGGCGGGCCCGGGACGCGCCCCGCGGACCGGGAACCGCGTGCCCGGTCCGGACCGTCTCATCCGCGTGGCCGGGCCCCGGCCACGATCACGGATCCCGGCGGGCGCCGTCCCGGTGACGCATCTCACGTCCGGCCCCGATACCTGCACATTGCGATACCGGTCGGGTATCAGGTGAAGGTCACGGGCCGATCGGGTGGTATGGGCCCGGTAGCGTATATCGAGCGGCTCACCCGCCGGATCGGACGACGTGGGTGCGGTGGCGGAGACGAGTGCAGTGGGGACTGACGGAGAGGGCTGGAACAGTATGGAGGAGCCGCGTCGCCTCGGCGGCCGGTACGAACTGGGCTCGGTGCTCGGCCGCGGTGGCATGGCGGAGGTCTATCTCGCCCACGACACCCGGCTCGGCCGCACCGTCGCCGTGAAGACGCTGCGGGCCGATCTCGCCCGTGATCCGTCTTTCCAGGCCCGGTTCCGCCGCGAGGCCCAATCCGCCGCGTCGCTCAACCATCCGGCGATCGTCGCCGTGTACGACACCGGCGAGGACTATGTCGACGGGGTCTCCATCCCGTACATCGTGATGGAGTACGTCGACGGCTCCACCCTCCGCGAGCTGCTGCACTCCGGGCGCAGACTGCTGCCCGAGCGCACCCTGGAGATGACCACCGGCATTCTCCAGGCGCTGGAGTACTCGCACCGGAACGGCATCGTCCACCGCGATATCAAGCCCGCGAACGTGATGCTGAACCGCGACGGCCAGGTCAAGGTGATGGACTTCGGCATCGCGCGCGCCATGGGCGACGCGGGGATGACGATGACCCAGACCGCGGCCGTCATCGGCACCGCGCAGTACCTCTCGCCGGAGCAGGCCAAGGGCGAGCAGGTCGACGCCCGGTCCGACCTCTACTCCACCGGCTGTCTGCTGTACGAACTGCTGGCCGTGCGGCCCCCGTTCATCGGCGACTCGCCGGTGGCCGTGGCGTACCAGCACGTCCGGGAGGAGCCGCAGCCCCCGTCGGTCTTCGACCCCGAGATCACGCCCGAGATGGACGCCATCGTCCTGCGGGCCCTGGTCAAGGACCCCGACTACCGCTACCAGTCCGCAGACGAGATGCGGGCCGATATCGAGGCATGCCTCGACGGCCAGCCGGTGGCGGCCACGGCGGCGCTCGGCGCGGTCGGGTACGGCGCCGGCGGTTACGGTCCGCAGGACCAGCCGACCACGGCGCTGCGGCAGTCCGATCCGGCCGCCGCCCAGACGTCGATGCTGCCGCCGATGAACCCGGACGACGGCGGCTACTCGGGCTACGACGACCGGCCGGACCGGCGACGTCAGCAGAAGAAGTCGCATACGTCGACGATCCTGCTGGCGGTCGCGGCCGTTCTGGTCCTGGTCGGGGCGATCCTGATCGGGCAGACCATCTTCGACGGCAAGGAGAAGACGGCACAGGTCGATGTGCCCGTCCTGGTCGGTCAGCCGATGAAGGAGGCGCAGCGGCTCGCGGACAACGCCGAGGTGAAGCTCTCCCAGACCGGTACCGAGCCGTGCGACCAGCCCGCGGGCTCGATCTGCAAGCAGTCGCCCGAGACCGGCAAGATGGACCAGGGTGACACGATCCAGGTCGTGGTCTCCGAGGGCGCGGCCAAGGTCGAGGTGCCCGATGTCACCGAGAAGTCCCGGGAGAACGCCGTCGAGGCGCTGGAGCGGAAGGGCTTCAAGGTCGATGTGAAGACCTCCGAGTCCAGTGACGTCGAGGCCGGCAAGGTGATCGAGCAGGAGCCGAAGGGCAACTCGATGGCCGCCAAGGACTCGACCGTCACGATCACCGTGGCGACCGAGGCCATGGCCTTCGTACCGCCGGTGGAGAGCCGTCAGCTCAGCCAGGGCGAGAACCAGCTGAAGAACGCCGGTTTCGACGTCTCGGTCGAGATGGTCGACTCGGAGAAGCCCGCGAACGAGATCATCGAGCAGACCCCGCGCGGTGGCACCAAGGCCGGTGAGGGTTCGACCGTCAAGCTGAAGGTCTCCAAGGGTCCGCAGCAGCAGACGCAGGCCCCGATGGTGGTGAGCCAGACGCTGGCGCAGGCCAAGGCGACTCTGGAGCAGCTGGGGTTGCAGCTCGGCGAGATCAAGGGCCCGAAGGGGGAGAATGCCCGGATCATGGTGCAGAACCCGGCGCCCGGCACGCCGATGAACCAGGGCGACGCGGTCAATGTCGAGACCCAGGCGTTCGGCGGCAATCCGGGCGGCAACGGGAACGGCAGCGGTGACATAGGGGACTGGCTGAACGGCGGCGACTGACCGCGCGGGTCGGCGGAACGCGACGCTGGTACGGGGAAGGCCCCGGCGCCCTTCGGGGGTGCCGGGGCCTTCCCCGTACCGTCGTGTCTCCGGTCGTTCGCCGGGGTCCCGGCCCCGATCTCCGGTCCTGGTCCTGGCTCGGTCCGGGTCCGGTCCGGTTTCGTGCGGCGGTCCCGGTGCGGGCGGGTCAGCGCAGTTCGGCGGGCTTGGTGCGCTCCCGGTCGACCCTCTCCTCGCGCACCAGCTCGCCCCAGACGATGTAGCGGTAGTCGGAGGTGAAGACGGGGGTGCAGGTGGTGAGGGTGATGTACCGGCCCGGCTTGGTCTTCCCGGACTCCTTCGGGACCGGGTCCAGTACGTCCACGTTGTACTTGGAGGTCTTCGGCAGCGTCTTGTAGACCTTGTAGACGTACCAGACGTCCTTGGTCTCGAAGACGACCGGATCGCCCTCCTTGATCTTGTGGATGTTGTGGAACTTGGCCCCGTGGCCGTCGCGGTGCGCGGCGAGGGTGAAGTTGCCCCGGGGCTGCCACGGCAGCGCCGACGCAATGGGCTCGGTGTAGTACCCCGCGATGCCGTCGTTGAGCTTCTTGGGGTCGGTCCCCCGCTTGACCAGCACCTCGCCGTTCTTCATCGCGGGTACGTGGAGGAAGCCGATGCCGTCCCGGGTGTCGAGGCCCTGCGGCGCGTTGTTGGCCTTCCAGCCGTCGCGTACGTCGTCGCTCATCCTGGCCGCCGCCCGGTCGGCGAGGACATTGGTCCACCAGAGGGAGTAGACGACGAAGAGGGCCAGCACCACGCCCGCGGTGATCAGCAGTTCACCGAGGACACTGATGACACCGGCGATCCGGCTGCGCGCACGTGACACTGCTGCACCTGTTCCCGTCTGGTTCCTCGGGGGCCGTGGATGGTTCCCCCCGGTCCGGGGCGGGGGGGCCGCCCGGTTCCGGTCCGGCCCTACCCTACGAGTGCGTCCGGTTTGCCCTTGCTGCGAGGCCGTTCCTCGACCATCGTGCCCCATACGATCATGCGATAGGTACTGGTGAACTCGGGTGTGCAGGTGGTGAGGGTGATGTACCGGCCCGGCCCGGTGAACCCCGAGCCGCGCGGTACGGGATCGAGGACCGCCACATTGGAGGGCGAGGTCTCGGGGAGGATGCTCGCCATCTCGTAGGTGTAGTACGCGTCCCGGGTCTCGACCACGATCGGATCGCCCGGCTTCAGCCGGTTGATGTAGCGGAACGGTTCGCCATGGGTGTTGCGGTGGCCCGCGACCCCGAAGTTGCCCTGCCGGTCGGAGGGCATCGCCGTCTTCAGGGAGCCCTCGGCGTAGTGGCCCGCCATCCCCCGGTCGAGGACCTTCTTCTTGTCGATGCCCTCGGCGACCGGGACCACGACGTCCAGCTTGGGGATGTACATGATGGCGAAGCCCTCACCGGGCCGGAAGGCGCCGGGTTTGCGCTTCTCGTCCTTGAAGCTCTGCTCGATCCGGTCGCGTTCCTTGCCCGCCTCTATCCCGGCCCGGACATTGGTCCACCAGAGCTGGTAGGTGACGAAGAGGAGCATCACCACACCGCAGGTGATGAAGAGTTCACCCATGGCGCGGCTGGCGATCACGGCCGGGCTGTCCTTGGCGGCCCGGGCCGCGCGACGGGCCTCGACCCGGGTCATCGGCCGGTCCCCGGCCCCGCCCTCGGTTCCGGTTCCCGTTCCGGGCGGGGTGCCCGCCGTGCCCTTCGAGGGCTTACGGCCCCGGCCCCGGCCCTTCTTGGCGGCGGCGGCCGCGGCCCTGCGGCGCTCGGCCCGGCCGGGTCCGGCGGGAACGGGCGGCGCGGACGGCTCGGGACCGGACAACAGGGCACCGGACAAAGGAGGGCCGGACAAAGGAGGGCCGGGCGCCGGGGGGCCGGACACCCGGGGGGCGGACGCCGTCGCCGGACCGGGCGCCTCCGGGCGGCGTACCCCCATGGGACCGGGGGCGGCCCCGCCGTCGCCGGGGTCGTCCCGGACGACCGGCATGACGGCGGTGTCCGGCTGTTCGGGGCGCGGTGGGGCGCCCGCCGAGAACCACGGCGAGAGACCGTCGTCCCGGCCCGGCTCCCGCCCGGTCACACCAGGGCCTTGCCCACCACCGGCGCCAGCCCGGCCGACCGGGCGACCGCCCCGGCGTCGCCGCACCGCTCCAGCCAGTTGGCGAGCATCAGATGGCCGTGCTCGGTGAGGACGGACTCGGGGTGGAACTGCACGCCCTCCACCGGCAGTTCCCGGTGGCGCAGGCCCATGATGATGCCGTCCGCCGTCCAGGCGGTGACCTCCAGCTCCGCGGGGACCGTGGCGGGCTCGGCGGCCAGCGAGTGGTAGCGGGTGGCGGTGAACGGCGACGGCAGCCCGGCGAAGACGCCCTTGCCCTCGTGGCTGACGGGGGACGTCTTGCCGTGCAGCAGTTCGGGCGCCCGGTCGACGACCCCGCCGTACGCCACGGCCATCGACTGCATCCCCAGGCAGACGCCGAAGACGGGGACACCGGTCGCGGCGCAGTGGCGGACCATGTCGACACAGATCCCGGCCTGCTCGGGGGTGCCGGGACCGGGCGACAGCAGTACGCCGTCGAAGCCGTCCTGGGCGTGCGAGAGTGCGACCTCGTCGTTCCGTACGACCTCGCACTCCGCGCCGAGCTGGTACAAGTACTGGACCAGGTTGAAGACGAAGCTGTCGTAGTTGTCGACGACCAGGACACGGGCGGGCCGGTGGTGCGATGCGTTCATCGGGCGATCCCCTCGGGTGCGGATCCCGTTCCGGTCCCGGTTCCGCTTCCGGTTCCGTCCACGGTCACGTCATTGAACGGAAGCAGCGGCTCCGCCCATGGGAAGACGTACTGGAACAGCAGGAAGACGACGCCGAGGGCCAGGACGAGCGAGAGAAGGGCACGCACCCACACGTTCCCCGGCAGATGCCGCCAGATCCAGCCGTACATGCCGTCCCTTTCGTTTCGGTACCGCACCAGGTTACGGGGCGGCACGGGGCCGCGGGTCGGCTGCGCGAAGCTTCCGGTTTGCCGTGCGTCACAGCCCGGCCGGCGCCGGGCCGGACCGGGGCGGCCGGCGGGTGGCGCCGCCCCACCCCGGATCACACGTGGTCGGGTCCGGGCGGCGCCCGGGTTCTTCGAAAGGCGGCCCCTTCGGACCGGGATCGATCACTCCGGTACCGGTCGGGACCGAACGGCGGGGCTTCGTGATGATCCGCCGGGTGAACCGCCCGGCCGGATCCGGATGCCGGGTCCGGGTGCCGGGTCCCGGTGCCTAGGACCCGTCCCGGCGGACGGGCTTCGCGTAATGGAGATCCACAGCCCCCGCGTACCCCGGCAGATTCACGGTGTCGCGCTCGTCGACCTGCCAGCCGAGCCCGTACGCCTCGACGTACAGCTGGTAGTTCCGCAGCGCCGGGGAGCGGTCCAGCGCCTTCCGGAGCCGGTCCTGGTCCCCGACGGCGGTGATCTTGTACGGGGGCGAGTAGACCCGCCCCTGGAGGATCAGGGTGTTGCCGACGCACCGCACGGCGCTGGTGGAGATCAGCCGCTGGTCCATCACCTGAATACCCCGGGCGCCACCCGCCCACAGGGCGTTGACCACGGCCTGGAGGTCCTGCTGGTGGATCACCAGGTCATTGGCGCCGGGCTCGGGATAACCGGGGGCGGCCCTGGCGTCGGGCGGCGCGTCGTCGAGGGTGACGGTCAGCCCCCGGCCGGTCACCTTCTCGGTGCCGGACGCCCGCTTCAGCGCGCCGAGCCTGGCGTCCTCCTCACGGGTGTATCCGTCGTCGGCGCGGGCGAGCGCCTCGACCCGGCCGCGGAGCTTCGCGGTGGAATCGTCCAGCTCCCCGTTGCGGTCGCTCCGCTCCTGGATCAGGTCGGAGAGCTTCAGCAGGGAGTCGTCGGTCCGCAGGTTGGTGCCCCGGGCGGTGTTGAAGCTGGTGACGAAGATCAGCCCGGCGAGGGCGAAGACGGCGCCGGTCAGCGTCCGGAGGACGAGCGTGCGGCCGCCGCGCATCACGTGATACCGCGGGACGGGCCGTAGATCGCGGCCGTCGTGCCGTTCGTCCACATTCCGGTCAGCCCCCTGTCCCCGCGCCCCTGCCCACCGGCAGAATTGCCCAGCGTACCCTTATCTCACCAGGCGCCTTGGAAGCACTACGCTAACGGACGCCCGGGGGAGGCAGTGGTACCCGTCGCTCCTCCCGGATCCGGCGCCAGCCACCGTTATCTGCGCGGTAACGCAGCGCATCGACAGGAGAGTCCCTCGTGCCGAAGTCACGTATCCGCAAGAAGGCCGACTACACGCCACCGGCGGGTAAGCAGGCGACGACCATCAAGCTGACCAATCGCAGCTGGGTCGCGCCGGTGATGCTCGCGTTGTTCCTGATCGGTCTCGTCTGGATCGTCCTGTTCTACGTGACCGACGGCAGTCTGCCGGTCGAGAGCCTGAAGAACTGGAACATCGTGGTGGGCTTCGGCTTCATCGCCGGTGGCTTCGCGGTCTCCACCCAGTGGAAATGACCGCCGGAGGGCGTCTCCGGAGCTTCCCGGAGTAGCCGTCGGCGCACCCTCCCCAGGGTTGTCCCCACCTTTGTCCACAGAGTTGTCCACAGTGGGGAAAAGGTCAGACGATCTGTGGATAACCTTCGGGATGTTGACGCCGGTGTGACTGCGTGAGACGCCGTCCGCCATCCCGGTGGTTCCCCGTACCCCTTGTCCCCGCTGGGCAGAGCCCCGCCGGAACAAGGGGTACGGGCTTTTACCACACCATGCACAAGATCCGGCACGTGCTGTGGACAACCGGGGAGCGGACCGGGGAAACACCCTGCTCAGCGCGGCCACGTCGGACAGATTTTCGGGCCGGACGAAAGAGGCCCCGGGTTGACGCCCGGGGCCCTTCACTGTCCGTCTCCGTCCGCATGCCGGTCCGCCGTCCGGATGCCGGACCGCCGTCTGCCCGGGGTCGCCGTCCGCGCCCCCGGGTCGGCCCTCCGGGTCAGGTCAGATAAGCGGTTCTGGCGGCCAGGGCCACCACGATCGCCAGCACCACCAGCGCCATCGCCCCGAACTGCACCAGATTCCGGTGCGCCCGGGGCGCGTAGACCATGGCGAGGGCGAGGATGCCACCCGTCAGCAGTCCGCCCAGATGGGCCTGCCAGGAGATCTCACCGGGCCGGACCACCGTCAGCAGCACACTGATCGCGATGATCAGACCGACCGGCCGCAGATCGAGGTTCATCCGCCGCAGCAGTACGGCGAAGGCGCCGACCAGTCCGAAGATCGCGCCGGAGGCGCCGATCGTGGCCTGGTTGGGCTCGCTCAGCAGATAGACGAAGACATCGCCGCCGAGCCCGGAGAGCAGATAGAGCGCGAGAAAGCGGCTCCGGCCCAGCGCCGGTTCGACCATCCGGCCCAGAAACCACAGGGCCAGCAGGTTGAAGGCGATATGGGAGAGGTCCTGATGGAGGAAGATCGAGGTCAGCAGGCGGTACCACTGGCCGTCCGCGAGCCCGACGACCTCCCCGAGCAGCGGGCTGTACGCCAGCCCGATCAGGCTCGTCTCGTCGACGAATTCGTCACCGAGCGCCAGCACGGCGACGAAGACCGCCAGATTGATCCCGATCAGGATCTTGGTGACCAGGAAGGAGTCCGCCGCGATCGCGCCGCCCGCGATGGTCCGCGGCTGGTTGGCCGCCGCGCCGTGCCCCGTACCGGAACCGGTTCTCACGCATTCGGGGCACTGGAAGCCCACGGAGGCACTGATCATGCACTCCGGGCAGATCGGCCGCTCACAGCGGGTACAGGTGATGCCCGTCTCGCGGTCCGGATGGCGGTAACACCCGGGCGGACGGTGCGCGCCGCGCGACTCCTGCGGTTGGCCTGGCGCCTGGTCCATGAACTCCCACGTCCTTCACCGTCCGGCCGGGTCGCGGCCGGTGTCCCGGCAGCCGCCCGGGATGCGTCGCCGAGCGGATACCCCGGTCGGGCGTCCGGCAACACACCGCCCCGTCCATCAGACGGATGGACGGGGCGGATTTGTTCCCGGAATCACGGCCCGGGTACGGCCCGGGGCCGGTCGGCCGGGCGGGGCTCAGCCCTAGCGAGTCTCGATCACCACGGACTCGATGACCACGTCCTTGACCGGGCGGTCGGTGCGCGGGTTGGTGTCGGCGGTCGCGATCGCGTCCACGACCTTCTGGCCGGCCTCGGTGCTGACCTCGCCGAAGATCGTGTGCTTGCCGGTCAGCCAGGTGGTCGGGCCGACGGTGATGAAGAACTGCGAGCCGTTGGTGCCGGGGCCCGCGTTGGCCATGGCCAGCAGGTACGGCTTGGTGAAGGCCAGCTCGGGGTGGAACTCGTCGGCGAACTTGTAACCGGGGCCGCCGGTGCCGTTGCCCAGCGGGTCGCCGCCCTGGATCATGAAGCCCTCGATCACCCGGTGGAAGATCGTCCCGTCGTAGAGGCGGTCCGTGGTCTTCTGCCCGGTCTCGGGGTTGACCCACTCGCGCTCGCCCTGGGCCAGCTCGACGAAGTTCTTCACGGTCTTGGGCGCGTGGTTCGGCAGCAGCCGGATCTCGATGTCGCCGTGGTTGGTCTTCAGGGTGGCGTAAAGCTGCTCAGCCACGATCCTGCCTTCCGGTGGGTGCTGACGGTCATATCGGTCGGCCCGATCCTCGCACGGATGGGCGGCGGGCACCGAAAACCGCCCGGAAATGCCATGGAACACCCCCACCGGGGTACGGGCCCGGTGACCCGGATGCGCGCACCGCATGCCGAGGTCCCGCCCCGAAGGCATGATTTTTCCACGGACGGATAGGCGATACGACGTTATGTACTGAACCGGGATGTGTACGGGCTTTGCCCGGTGCGTTCCGGAACGCCACCGATGAGGAGGTTCCCGTGACCCGCTTGGAGAGCGTGCGCGCCGCGACCGACACGGCGAAGGAGAGCGTGCTGCACGCGGCGGAGGTGGTGGCGCCCTACGCGGACTCGGCCCGGGACCACGCCGCTCATTACGCGCAGGAGGCCCGCGTACGGATCGCGCCCCGGGTCTCCGGGGCGGCGCGGGCGACCGCCGCTCAGGCACGCCTTCAATACGGCGCGCATGTCGCGCCGCATGTGCCGCCGAAGGTGGACGCGGCTGCGCACCGGGCGGCGTACCGGGCCCGGAAGGCGGCTCGTCAGGCGGCGGATTACGGCAAACCGCGGATCGAACACGCGGTGGCCGCGGCCCAGCCCATCGGCGAGGAGGCCGTGGTCAGGTCGAACGCCGCACTGGCCGCGCTGCGCGGCGGGGTGACGGCGGGCGAGATTCAGCGTCTGGTCAGGAAGCACGAACGGCGGGCCAGGGCCGGCCGGTTCGTCAGGGGCCTCGCGATCGTCGGCGGGACGGCGGTGGTGGCGTTCGTGGCGTGGAAGTGGTGGGACCGGCAGGCCAATCCCGACTGGCTGGTGGAGCCGCCGGAGGCGACCGAGATCCCCGATCCGGGCCGCGATCCGCTGTCGTCCGTCGACGGCAGTCCGGAGGCGCTGGATCCCGAGGTACGGGCGAAGCAGCACGACGCCGACGCCGCCGACGCGGCCGGTGAGACCGGTGAGGCCGGTGAGGAGAACCGCGACGGGCGTGCCTGAGCGGTGTGCCGCCGCTCGGTGAGGTGATGCCGTGCGGCGGGGTGGTCCCGTGGTGAGCGCCCGGCGGGTCGCCGGTGCCGTGGTCGTCTTCCCGGAGGCGGTACGGGTCGTACGGCGGTCGCCGTCGGCCGCCGGTTCGGGCGCTGGCCCGGTGGGCGATCCGGTTGGTGGTCCCGTCCGGTTCCGTGGTCCGGTTCAGCGGTCCCCGGGCGGACCGGGTGTGCCCCGGACTCCGATGGGGCCCCGTGTTCCGGTGTTCCGCCCGGCGGGACCGGTCGTCGCCGGCGCTGTAGTGCCGGTGGTCCGGTCGGTGGTCGGGTCCGTCGCCGTACCGCTGGTCGGCACGGTCGTCCGGTCGTTCGTACGGGCCGGTCGCAACGGTCCGGGCGGAGGCCCGGCACGGCGTCGCCGGTTCGTCTCGTACGGCTGCCGGAACGGCACGGACACGACGTCCGGCGTCTCATGCCGCCGTGGTGTACGAGGAGCGGGCGGCCGGAACGGCGGTACGGTCCGCCGACGCGCCACCGGTGTCGGTGCCGGTGTCGGTTCCGGTGCCTTCCGCCGGTGTGCCTGTGCCGCCCGTGGCAACGCCGGAAGCGCTCCGTTCCCTACGCTCCGCCCGGTCCGCGTCCGCGGCGGCCTCCTGGCCGGACTGCTCGGACTCGGCGGACGCGGTGGCCGGAGCGGCCGGGGAGTCGGTGTCGTACAGCGGGATCCTGCGGACCGACGGCGACGAGCCATGGGCCTCGGCACCGATGCGCTGCTTGATCGTCGGCGGTAGCGACCTCTCGCGCGGCCCGGTGTGCAGCCGGGTCTGCTGGGCCGGGATCAGTGCCGACATCAGCGACCGTACGGACCGGCCGCGCTCATGGTCCCTGATCAGGCCCCGGAGCCGGTCCGGCACCCGGTCCCGCCACCGTTCGCGGTCCTGGGCCCGCTCCGTCGTCCGGCCGCCGTCCTGACGGCCGCCGTCCGACTGGCGCGGCATCTCCGCCGTCCGCGCCGGGGATCCGCCGGGCGGTGAGCCCTGACCGGCCGCCGTGGCACCGGTCGCGGCGGGCGACTCCGCGCCCCGGGCGGGCGGAACCGCCTCGCCGGAGACTCCCCCGGCGGCTCGTGCCGTCCCCGCCGAAGCGGTGGAGAACCCCAGTGACGCCATCAGCGCCACGAGCGCCGCGACGAGCGCGGCCCACACATTTCTGACCTGCTGGACTGCCATGACCCCTCACATTCGAGTTGGGCGATCTACATACCTTTCTCATGATCTGTATGGATCTCGAGTTGCGAAGGACCGACGCCGTTGCTAAGAGGTTCTTCCGATGAACACCACCCGGTCGGCCCATTCCGGGTGGCGGGGACGGGAGGGGCGTCGTACGGTGCGCCCGTTCCGGCCGGTTTCCGCGATCGGGGGCCGGACGGTCTCGGCCCGGGTCCGCCGTACTCCTCCGGCCTCCTCCGACGGCCCAGTACCGGCCCGGGAGAATCCGGCCCGCCGGATTTCCCCGGTCCTGTCACATCGGAGGGTCCCGGCGGGTCATCCCGGTGAGACCGATGACGGAGGAAAGCCACCCATGAACGACCACACGCCCGACGCGCGGCCCGGCGGACACCCCGGCGGCCAGGACCGGGTCGAGCCCGGCGACGAGCTGCTGGCCGCGTTCTTCGAGGAGCACCGGGGACGGCTGCACGCGGTCGCCTATCGCATGCTGGGTTCGGCCGCCGAGGCCGACGACGCCGTGCAGGAGTCCTGGCTGCGGGTCAGCCGGGCCGGTACGGACGGCGTGGAGAATCCGGGCGGCTGGCTGACCACGATCGTCAGCCGGGTCTGTCTGAACATGCTCCGCTCCCGGACCCAGCGGCGGGAGGATCCGCTGGACGTCCGGCTGCCGGAGCCGGTGATCGCCAAGCCGGAGGGTGAGAACCCGGAGTACCAGGCGGTGCTGGCGGACTCGGTGGGGCTGGCGATGCTGATCGTCCTGGAGACCCTGTCACCGGCCGAGCGGCTGGCCTTCGTACTGCACGATCTGTTCGCGGTGCCGTTCGAGGAGATCGCGCCGATCGTGGACCGTACCCCCGCCGCGACCCGGCAGCTCGCCAGCCGGGCCCGGCGCCGGGTCCAGGGGACCCCGGCCCCGGACGCCGACATCACCCGGCAGCGGAAGGTCGTGGACGCGTTCCGCGCGGCCGCCCGCGACGGGGACTTCGAGGGGCTGATCGCGGTACTCGACCCGGAGGTGGTGGTCCGCTCCGACACCGGCGGGCCGGGGCCGGTCCAGGTCTTCCGGGGTGTGGAGCAGGTGGCCCGGAACGCGATCACCTACTCGCGGCTCGCCGCCTCGGTCCGTCCGGCGCTCGTCAACGGCATGGCGGGCTTCGTCTCCCTGGGGGCCGACGGCTCGCCGTACTCGGTCCTGGCCTTCACGGTCCACGAGGGGCGGATCGTCGAGATCGACGCCCTGGGCGGCGACCGGCTCCGCGCCCTCGACCTGGCCGTACTCGACGACTGAGCCCGGCCCGGGGCGCCGCTGCCGGGCCGCCGCCGGGCCGCCTTCGGGCGGTGTTTCACGTGGAACGTTC